>JAGAAY010000074.1 GCA_017615065.1 Bacteroidales bacterium
CGCATATCAGGCGGTTTACCGCAGCGAATGGCGCAGATACCTGATCACCTGGGAATATGAGATCCACGTGCCCCGCCCTACTCAGGTGCCTCTCTTGACTTATCACGGTTGCCTGTACGGGACTGTCACCCTCTGCGGCAGCTGTTTCCACAGCCTTCCAGTTTCCTAATAAGTCGTCATGAGAGGTCCTATGACCCCGCACTGTCCGTAAACAGCACGGTTTAGGCTCTGCCCCTTTCGCTCGCCACTACTCAGGGTATCGATTCTTTCTTTCTTCTCCTCCGGGTACTAAGATGTTTCAGTTCCCCGGGTTCGCTCCATCTTAACGATGGTACATGGTCTTCAACCATGTGGGTTCCCCCATTCGGATATGCGCGGATCAAATCCTGTTTGCAAATCCCCGCGCCTTATCGCAGCTTACCACGTCCTTCTTCGCCTCCGGATAGCCAAGGCATCCTCCGTTCGCTCTTTCTTTCTTTCGCTTTTGTGAATCACAAATCAATCTCTCGACTTGTGGCTCTCTTTGGTTTTTTTTGCCTTTGAAATTGCAGTCCCTAATACAAACGAAAAAATCTTTCCGTATAGATATTACAGACTATCTCTATCTTTGCTTTTACCTCTAATCTTTTCTCTCAGTATTGTCAATGAACTAAACCGCTGAAACCTCATTTTTGAGTGCTCGTTTCAAACGGGACTGCAAAGGTACACTTTTTTTTGAACCCTGCAAAAAATATTTCACTTTTTTTAGATTTTTTTCGGTACTTTTGCATTCAATGCTTGAAGCGTATGAAAGAAAGGCTTGAATCTTTGGATATTCTGCGCGGGGCCGATATGTTCCTGCTGCTTTGCATAGGGCCTATCCTGCGGGCTGTGTGCAAGCTTGCGCCCGGGGGCATAACATGGCTCTCCACGCAGCTGAACCACGTAAAATGGGAAGGATTCGTGGTGTGGGACATCATTATGCCGCTGTTCCTTTTCATGTCCGGAATCACCATTCCGTTCTCCATGGCAAAGTTCAGGGAGGGGCTCAGACCGGACGGAAAGTTCTACCTTAAACTCTTAAGGCGGTTCTGCATCCTGTTCTTCCTGGGCTGGATCGTGCAGGGCAACCTGCTGCTCTGGGACTGGAAGATGTTCCATCCGTTTGCCAACACGCTGCAGGCAATCGCCGTGGGCTATGTGATCACCGCCATCACTTTCGTGTACCTGAAACCAAAGTGGCAGATAGTAGTGGCCTTAATCCTTTTCGCAGCCTACTGGATCGTATTCGCCTGCACGGGCATGAATACCAATCCGCAGGAGAATGTGGCCATGGTAATCGACAAAGCCATCCTGGGTTCCCACCGTGACGGCGTGGAATGGGCGGCCGATGGAAGCTGGCGCTTCATGAAACGCTACCAGTACACCTGGTTCCTGTCCAGCCTCAACTTTGCCGTAACCGTGCTCCTGGGCTGTTTCGCCGGGCAGATCCTTCGCAATTCCAAGCGCAAGCCGGCAAAGCGCGCTCTCGTCATCGGCATAATCGGCATCGGCCTTATTGCCGCCGGCCTTCTGCTCAGCCCCGTCTTCCCCATCATCAAGAAAATCTGGAGCAGCACGATGACTCTGTATTCCGGAGGCATATGCTTCCTGCTCATCGGCCTTACCTATTATATAGTAGATGTTAAAAAATGGGGCCGATGGCTGGGATGGCTCAAGATCTACGGCATGAATGCAATCACTGCCTACTGCATCGGGGAGATGCTCAAATACAATTCTCTCCCCCAGGCAATAGGCAATGCTCTGCTGGTGTTCCTCCTGCTGCTGATCATGTACAGGAAGAAGCTGTTTATCAAAATCTAGCTATTCGGCGAACAGCTTCACAATATTCAAAATCACCTCGGACGCCTTCTCCATGCTCTCCAGGGGCACGAACTCCATCTTTCCGTGGAAGTTCAGGCCTCCGGCGAAGATGTTGGGGCAAGGCAGGCCCTTGAACGACAGATTCGCGCCGTCGGTACCTCCGCGGATGGGCTGGATCTTGGGTTTCACGCCCGCCATTTCCATGGCCTTCACCGCTTTGTCAATGATGTGGTAGTGCGGCTCCACCTGCTCGCGCATGTTGTAGTACTGGTCCTTGATCTCGGCCACGGCCGTTCCGGGGCCGTAAATCTCGTTAATGCGGTCGGCAGCCTTTGCCATCATTTCCTTGCGGGCCTCGAATTTTGCGCGGTCGTGGTCGCGGATGATGTAGGCCACATCGGCCTCCTCCACTGTACCCTTGAATGAAATGAGGTGGAAGAATCCTTCATAGCCTTCGGTGTGCTCAGGTCTTGCGAGCGCGGGCAGCATCGACCCAAGTTCCTGGCCGATGAGGATGGCATTCTTCATCTTGCCCTTGGCATAACCGGGGTGCACATTGCGGCCCTGGATATGGATTTTTGCCGATGCGGCGTTGAAGTTCTCAAACTCCAGTTCGCCCACTTCGCCGCCGTCCATGGTGTACGCATAGGTGGCGTCGAAGCGCTTGACATCGAACTTCACCACTCCGCGGCCGATTTCCTCGTCGGGGGTAAAGCCGATGCGGATAGGCCCGTGCTTGAACTCGGGATGCTCCACGATATACTGCACGGCGTTCATGATTTCCGCCACGCCCGCTTTGTCATCGGCCCCCAGGAGGGTTGTGCCGTCGGTGGTGATGAGCGTCTGGCCCTTGTAATGCAGCATTTCGGGGAATTCCTCCGGCTTGAGCTGCAGCCCTTTCACGCCCTTCAGGTCGATGGCGCCGCCGTCATAATCCTTGATAATCTGCGGCTTGATGTCCTTTCCGCTTGCATCGGGAGCGGTATCCACGTGGGCGATAAAGCCGATGGCGGGATGCTCCCCGGGGATGTTCGCGGGAATCCTGCCCATCACATAACCATACTCGTCCAGGGTTGTTTCCACGCCCATTGCCTCCAGTTCGGCCTTGAGCATCTTCAGGAGATCCCACTCCTTTTCTGCGGAGGGCTGGCTTTCGCTCTCCTCGTTACTCTGAGTATCAACGGCAACGTACCTTAAAAATCTGTCTAATAATTTTTCCATACTATTGTCATTTCGAGCTTGTCGAGATATTGTCATTTCGAGCTTGTCGAGAAATCTATCCGTAAAGTGCAAAACTCTGTGTATCAATTATTTGCCGATATCCGGTGTTGCATTTTGCAGCACCCCGTTTGCGTAACTCGCTGTAGCTCAGCAACTTCCAGTTTATGCCTTCTCCGAACGGAGGGAGGAGTAAATCATATACGCAATGATGCCGATGAACGGAACGATGGCAATCGCTTCACCGAAGTGCTCGTTCCAGGTTGTGAGGAAGAGGTCCGCGCCGGCGAACTTCATGATGGCGCTCACAACACCCATGAGGGCACCGCCGGCGATGAAGCCGGAGGCAATGAGCGTGCCTTTCTCCTGGCGCGCGTGATTCACGGCTGCGTCCTTACTACGGGTGGAAACGTACCACGAAATGGCGCCGCCCACGATAAGCGGAAGGTTCAGATCCAGCGGAATGAACATACCCAGGGCAAAAGGCAGTGCGGGAACCTTAAAGATAGTAAGCACCAGTGCAATCACAGCGCCAATCCCGTAAAGCAGCCAGGGCGCGCCGCCGCCGTTCATCATGGGCTCGATCACCGCAGCCATCGCGTTGGCCTGAGGTGCCACAAGCGCATTATCTCCGGTAAAACCGTACGTCTTATTAAGGATAAGCATGACGCCGCACACTGTAACTGCCGATACAGCCACGCCAAGGAACTTCCAGCTCTCCTGCTTTTTGGGCGACGAACCGATCCAGTAGCCAATCTTCAAATCGGTAATGAACGATCCAGCCACGGAAAGCGCCGTGCAAACCACACCGCCGATCAGAGCCGCGGCCACCATGCCCGCGCTCCCCTTCAAGCCCACGGCCACAAGAACCAGCGACGCCAGAATCAGCGTCATCAGAGTCATGCCGCTCACCGGGTTGGAGCCCACAATGGCAATCGCGTTAGCCGCCACGGTAGTGAACAGGAAAGAAATCACCGTCACGATCAGCAGCCCCACAAGCGCCTGCCAGATATTGTGTACCACGCCGCCCAGTCCGAAGTACGCGAACACGGCCAGCAGGGTGATAATGATGCCGGTGACGATAATCTTCATCGACAGGTCCTGCTCCGTGCGGTCGGCATCGGCCTGTACTGTCTTGCCCTTCTTGAACTCTCCCACGGCCAGGCCCACGGCGCTCTTGATCACGCCGAAGGATTTCACTATGCCGATGATGCCGGCCATCGCAATTCCGCCGATGCCGATATGGCGCGCATAGCCCTTGAAAATCTCCTCGGGGCTCATTTCGCCGATGGTGGTGGCCAGCCCGGTTCCCATAAGGTCGATGACGGAGCCGCCCCAGATGAGGTTCATCATCGGAATGACGATGAGCCAGATGAGCAGCGAACCGCAACAGATGATGAAGGCATATTTAAGGCCGATGATGTAGCCCATACCCAGGATCGCCGCGCCGGTGTTCATCTTCAAAACCACCTTGGCCTTGTCGGCTATGGTTTGGCCGATGTGGGTGACCGTGGTGCTGATTGTCTCCGCCCAGGTGCCGAATGTAGCCACGCAGAAATCGTACAGACCGCCGATGAGGCCGCTAATGAGCAGGGTCTTTGTGCCGGCTCCGCCGCCCTCACCGCTCACGAGCACCTGTGTGGTTGCCGTAGCCTCCGGGAACGGATACTTGCCGTGCATTTCCTTCACGAAGTACTTGCGGAACGGGATGAGGAACAGGATGCCCAGCACGCCGCCCAGAAGCGACGAAATCACCATCTGGGTGAAGTTCACCTGCAGTTCCGGATACAGTAACGCGCCTGTTGCAGGATCCGTTTTGCTTTGGAGGATGTAGATTGCGGGCAGAGTGAAAATAGCACCTGCCACAACCGCACCGGAGCACCCGCCGATGGACTGGATAATCACGTTCTGTGCAAGTCCGTCCACTTTGCGCAGGGCGCTGGTCATACCCACCGCGATAATTGCGATGGGAATTGCCGCCTCAAACACCTGGCCGATCTTCAGGCCCAGGTAAGCGGCCGCTGCGGAGAACAGAATAACCATAACGAGGCCCATCACAACCGAATAAGGCGTGACTTCCGCATAATTCTTCGCAGGGGACAGAAGCGGCGTGTACTTCTCGCCGGGATTCAGCTTCCTGTGAGCATTTTCCGGCAAACTCAACGATTTCTTCATAGTGTTAAGTTTTCGAGGTCATTTCTTTTTCGCCTGGCGCTGTAGTTCGCGTTGCAGGTAGCGTTCGTAGATGCGTTTCTCACGCTGGGCGCGGCGTTCGGCACGCTTAAGGGCGCGGAGCTTGCGGGCGCGTTCGCGCTCGAGGCGCTTCTGCTCCTTGGCGGCCTGGCGCTCTTCGTATTTGCGGTCCTGTTCCGCCCAGCGGGCCTCGAGGGCTGCCCGACGCTCCGCCCTCTTGCGTTCACGCTCCAGGCGCTTGCGTTCCTTTTCGCTCAATACTGGCTGTTCCGCACCCTCGCCGGAACCGGAACCGGAGCCTGAATCATCCACACCCGAGCCGTCGCCTGAGCCACCGCCAGAGTCGCCCGAGCCCGAGCCGCCGTCATCGGCAGGCCCCTCCGGAACGGTATCGTCTCCGGCAACCACCTCTTCATCATCGTCTCCGCTCTCATCCGGAACTTCCTCAGTAACCGTTCCCGTCGTGGAACGGGCACGCGCCACAGCCGCGGCATCCCTCGCCGCTATTTCCTTATAGATATTGTTTATGTATCCGGGGAAATACTTGTTGGTCTGCTTATACTCCGGATGGGAACGGGCCAGATAGCTGGTGCGCTCACTGCCGCGCGGCACAAGCGAAGTTACGTCCTGAGGGCCCTGGGGGCGTTTGTCGGGATCCCAGCGGAAGCCCTTAAGCTGTTTCTCCTCCGGAGGCAGCTGCACCACGGGATACGCGTCGTTCTTGGCGTCTTCAAAGTAGTAGATACGCTGCAGGTCGCCGTTCAGGAACGTTGCATACAGCATTTTGGACTCCACTTTGTTCACCGTGGCAAGGGAGCCGTTCTCCTCCAGGAAGAACAGGGCCGACGCCCCTCCCAGTGCGTCAAAACGCCTCAGCGCTGCCGTGGAATCGAAATATGCCACCATTTCCGCGCCCCTTATCTGGTCAAAGGCATGGGACAGCGAATCCTCGCAGGTGGTGATGAACGCGTTGGACATCAGCCAGGCCTTTTCCACCGCCTCGCCGTGAATCACAACGTATATACTGTCCGCCACATACTGGCGGTTGCCCTCGTTGAAGACGATAGGATCCTTGTACAGCCTCACCAGCGAATCCAGCTCGGTGAACACCAGGGAGTCGCAGGCCAGCTGAATGTCGTCGCGGAACATCCGCACGTTCCTCTTGGCCAGGATGAATCCCACCTTGGTGGTGTCCTTTGGCGGCGGCGGGGGCTCAACGGCCGGCAATGTGGCCAGGGAATCCGGGGCCGATGCAGCCAGGGAATCCGCAGCGGCCATAAGGGTATCGGCAGGGGCGGTCAGGGTATCGGCAGGGGCCTCGGGAGGTTCGGGAGGCTCAGGCGATTCTGGAGACACGCCCGTCCCTCCGGAGCTCGGTGTGACTGGGCCGCCTCCACCGCGTCCTCCGCGGCCTGCAGGCGGGCGGTTGGGATCATCGGCCATGGCCTCCTCCGCCGCTTTGCGCGCCTCTTCGGCCGCCTTCTTGCGGTATTCCGTCACCGGGTCGCCGGCCAGATCGGCCAGACGCTTTCCTGCGTTCACCACCGCCATCGAATCCACGTCGCATCGGCGTATGCCCTGATAGACGAGGGTATCGGCACCGAAATACACGGTGTCGCGCCGCTCTCCGTCCTCGGAAATTGACACTACGGCCGGATCCCGCGTGAGCTTCACCAGCGAGGCGCTGTCCCTGTACTCGAGCTTGCCGGCCAGGGCGAAGACGTTCCTTGTGGTGTCGATGAGCTCCACGTTCCCCAGCATCTCCGTGTCGTTCGTATTGCGATGGTAGTACAGCGAATCCGACCACGCCTCCTGGTCCTCCGTGAGCACATGCACCTTCTTCCGGAAGAAGAAAATCTCCCTTCCGCGGTCGTACCAGCCGTCGTTCGCGCTCAGCATGCGGTCGTTCTGCCAGGCGTCGGTGCCATAGCCGAAATATGCCGTGGAGATATCCGAGCGGTACTCCAGACGCGATGTCTTCACGAAAATGGAGTCCGAGAACATGTTCACCTCGTCGTTGAAAACGAACAGCGACAGCTTGGACTCATATGTACCGTACAGGCTCTCAATCACCTGCCCGTCCTTGTCCTTCATGGAAGCGCCGCCCTGGAAAACCGCCACGCTGTCCTTGGTGTTGTAGTCCAGGTAGCGGGTGCGCAGGATGTCGTGATCCTTGTCTTCCAGCTGCACCAGGCCGCGGAATTTTGCCATATCCTCATCCACCACGTATTCCAGGGTTTCGCTGGTGAGGGTGGTGCGGTCCTGGGTGATTTTAACATGGCCGATGCAGCGGATAACGTTCGTATTCACGTTCCACCAGGCCGTGTCGCACACCAGGTACGTATGGTTGTGATAGAAACGCGCCGGGCCGGTAACCTTTCGGAAACTCTGCCCGCCACGTTCAATGAGCTCCGCCGATTTGGCGCTGATGAGCGTCACGTGCGGATCCCTGTCCTGATTGTTGTTTCCCCGCTGTGCCATAAGGCGCGGCGCCGCCGCGAAAAGCGACAGCGCAAGCGTCAAAGCCACAATGCGGAGAAATCGTATCATTCGGATAACCTGCTGTTCCAGCTGTCACGTTTGAACTTGCACTTGCCGTAAATGGGATCCACGACGATATAGGTGCTGCGGATCTTTCCGTCGATAAAATTGTCTATAGCTTCAATCTGACGTTTATACTGCACCTGCTCCAGAATCTGGGTATAATCGTTTTCGAAAGTTGCGGGATGCGCGGGGATGATTTTATCCACCCTGATGATCTTGTACACCACGTTGCCGTTGCGGCCCTCGTTGTCCAGCGATTCAACCGGTGCGGAAATCTCTCCTTCCTTGAGGTCCTTGATCACGGCATAGTCCTGCGGACGCAGCTGGTCGATTTCGAAATAGGACGATCCCGTTGAAGGATCCGCCATCTGGCCGCCGTTGGTGCGGGTTGCCGGATCCTCAGAGAAGAAGCGTGCAGCCAGCTCGAATGTCATTTTGCCGTCCACGATGAGGGTGCGCAGGCTGTCCAGGCGGGAGAAGCCTTTAGTCCTGTCGTCCGATGTGTACACGGGCTTAAGGAGGATGTGGCGGGCATTGAACATGTCGCCGCGCTTCTCCAGCACCTCGATGATGTGGAATCCGTCCGGGGTTTCTACGATTTGGGAAATCACACCGGGCTTGAGAGCCATCGCCGCATCCGAGAACGCGGGCCAGAACATCGACTTGGATGCCATACCCAGCTCGCCGCCCTTGCGGGCGCTGCCGGGATCCTCCGAGTAAAGGCGGGCCAGGGTGGCGAACTTCTCGCCGCCCATGATACGCTCGCGCAGGCTCAGCAGCTTCTCCTTCACCGCCAGATTCGCAGCCTCGCGGTCCGGATAAACGCAGATCTGGCTGAGCTGGTACTTGACCGGCACCAGGGGAAGGTCCTCAACCGCAGTCGAGTCCAGCCACATGCGCACGTCGTAAGGGGTGAGGTCTGAAATATTGCTTGCCACCTGGCTCTGTTCCTGCTGGGTGAGGCTCTGCTCCTCCAGCGCCTTGCGCCATTCCTGACGGAGTGCGTAAATAGGCTTGCCGAAGTACTGCTCCAGTTCAGTATCGCCGCCAAGATAAGTGCGGTACTGGTCCAGACGGTTCGTAAGCTCGTTCTCCACCATTTCCTGGTTCACCGTGAGGGAGTCGATCCTGGCCTGCATGAGGAAGATTTTGCTCTCCATCATGGCCTCCAGGATGTCGCAGCGGACATCTTTGTCCGTTGCCAGTCCCTGGGCGCGCATACGCTGGACCTCCGCTTCGATATCCGAAATCAGGATCACTTCATTGCCGATAATGGCCACGGTCTTGTCGATGACGCCGCCGCTGTACTTCTGGGCGTGCGCGCACACCGGCAATACCGTCAGAGCCGCTGCAAGGATTATCTTGTGTACAAGTTTCATCTCGTGCGTTTTAACAGTATAGTCTGCAAATATAATAATTAAATTGCTACTATTGTGCCAACAGAACCAGAATCTTGGTAATGGCTTCCCGCACCACGATGAATTCTGCCGTGCAGTTGTTGGTGAGTATGCTGAAGGTTATGGGGCCCTCCTGCGAGCCCTCCGCAGGCAGGATGTAGCCGGAATAGCACAGCACGCCGTCCATGGAGCCGCTCTTCATGCGGATGCGCCTGCGGAGGCTCTCCGGACTGTTCTTGAGCACGTGTTTCAGCGTTCCGTTGCCACCGGGATATGGCAGCGAGTTCAGGAAAGGCTTCCATACGGCGGTCTGCTGCATCTTCTGAAGATAAGACACCATGAACTCCGGGGTAACATAGTTCTTTCGGGACAGGCCGCTCCCGTCCGTAATGTTAATCCCGTTTTCCGGCATACCGAGCTCCTCCAGCACGGCCCTTACGGCCACATAACAGCTGTCGTATTCCGCGCATCCCGTGGCCTTGAATCCCATCGCACGGAAGATTGATTCCGCATAGTAATTGTCACTGCGACAATTGGTTGCAAGCGCAATACGGTTCAGGGTTGGAGAATGGGTTGTGCCGATGACTTTATCCGGCGTGCCAGCCGCCTCGTGCGAGACAAAATCGGCCCCTGTGCGGATGAGCCCGTCGCGGTCGATATCGGCATATCCTCCGCTAACGCGCATGCCCCCTTCGGTGAGTTCCTTCCAGAAGTAATAGGCGCAGGTGAGGGCTCCGTACTTGTTGGCGAAGTGCTCCGGCCGGATGCGTTTGTCGACGGCCAGCGTCCCACGGATTTCACCGTATGGCGCGAGCTCCGTCGTGAAGAGCAAAAGGCTGTTTCCCGTGCCCGCAGGGGCCATTTTTGTGCGGTTTGCAATGTGCATCCACGGGGTTTCCGGGAAGGTCTGCTCCATGGGCACGGTCTCCCCCACTTTTGCCGCCTGCAGCGAGAAATCCACCGCATTGGCGTAAAATCCAAGCGCACTGCCGCCAGGGCCATAATATGTGCCGATGTCGTCCCTGGTCCATGAGCCGCCCTCCAGGGGAACGTCCCACAGCCTTCCGTCACCGATAATCCTGCCGTTGATCGCGTTGATTCCGGCTATTTGCAGGAATCGCTTCCAGGTGCGGAAGATGCCCGCCATGGACACCGCGATAGAGTCCCGCGTGCACAGGGTGGGATCCCCGCCGCCGATTATGTAAAGGTCCCCGTTCAGGGTTCCGTCCACGATTTCCCCGGTATAGCCCAGGGACGTATCGAATCGGTAATCGGCCCCCAGCGCCAGCATGCCGGTGCCGGTGGTTATGAGCTTCATGTTCGATGCCGGCAGCATGAGCGTGCCGCTGCGGTACTCCGCCAGCACGTTGCCCTTGGCATCCTTGGCCAGAACGCCCCACACGGCATCTTGCAGCGGTGGCGTCTTTGCCAGTTGATCCACGTATCTCTGTGCCCGGCTCTGCGCCGGAAGGGTTGTAGCCGCGAATATGGCCGCGATGATGATTATCAGTCTCTTCATAAATACAAATTTATGGAATTTTATTATATTTGTACGAATAATAACCTAACGAACCATGAAAAAACTCTTCGCATTCATTGCTCTCGCAGCATGCATCACCCTTGTTTCCTGCAAAAAGGATAATGCCGGCGGAACCGTTACCGTAAACGACACCGTTTTTAAAAACGTCCAGGCCACCGTCGACGACTCTCACGGAGGTCTTTGGTTTCAATTTGATCTCGGTGACGGAATCGAGGCCAGTGCTTTGGTGGATGCAAGACTCGCACTCGAAAAGACATTGCACTACGGCTATGAGGAGAATAACGGTGGTTACGGAGACTGGCTTTGCATGGCTGTCTCATATCCCAACGGCAGATTATACAATGTAGAACCGGCTTCCGGCACCCAGACCATCAAGAAGAAAGGCGACTCCTATAAAGTTGACGTAGACGGCAAGGATTCAAACGGAAAAGTGTTCAAAGTGAACGTTACCGCAAAGATCGTTACCGGCAAATAAACAGTATTGCCTGTTTTGGAAAGATTTTATATATTTGCTCTGTAATCTAAAACGAAGACTATGAATCTCAGAGTTATCAAGAAAGACATTGAGTATGTAATCGGTGCATTTGTAGATGATTGCGCCCTTTTCCTGGACAGCCATCCCGGCAAGAATGCCGATGAAATCGCCAACCTCGTGGACGAGGCGGTGGAACTGTTCAACGGCCTCAGGGACAAAGTGAGCCAGGCTCCCGAGAAAGGCAAGAGGGCCCACTACGACGAAATCCGCAAGGAACTCCTCGAAAAAACCGACGCCCTTTACGACAAACTCAGCGAAGCCGTCAAGAAAGGCCTCAGCGAGTAGAGATCCGATTCCCCCTTGTAACAATGCCACAAACAGCGTGAAATGCAACACGCTGGTTTTTAACGACTTACGCAAAATTAGTCCGGCTAGCAGCCGGACTAATTATTTATAAAACACTGAATTTCAATCAAATACATTTCACGCCGCAAGGGCTGAAGCGTTAGCGGGGCCTGCCACCGCCACCACCGCCGCCGGGACCTCCACCGCCGCCGGTGTAAGCGCTTAGAGAAAGCGCAGAGCCGTTGGAAACAGTGCAGCCGGTGAAGATCATGCCGCCGGCAAACGATGAACCGCCATCCAGCGTTACACTTCCCTTACATGCAGTCGAGGACAATGAAGGCCCGGAAACGTACAGGCCGCTTGCACCGGCTGTGGGTGCCTTGAAAGCACATATCAGTACTCCCGAAGCGTCATACAATGCGTAATATTTGCCCGTGCTCCACGAACCGGAGTACACGCTCTGCGACCAGTTGGAGGATGTGCCGTTCTCAAGCCCGCCAAGGCCGATAACCGTGGCGCCGCTCTTGATGTAAAGCGTTGCCCCGCCTTCCGTGTTGGCGTCAAACGCAAGGTCCGGCTGCTTGGATGTCACACCATATGCTACGCCGCCCTCCAGAATCATGTTGCCGTTGGAGTCAAACGCATCGCCAGGCTTGCCGCTGGAGCGCGGATTCGTGCCCGTGGACCATGCAAACGTGTAACCGCCACTCACGGTAAGCACTCCCGAGGAACCGGAAATGCTCGTATTTTTGGAGCAGTTTATAGCATCGTCGCCATCGGAAACCACATACATGGACCCGCCGGAAATGTTTATGCTGTGCTTAGACTCAAGCGCTTCGTGGCGTGAACAGTGAATAGTCACCTCGCCGCCCTGCACATATATCGGCCCGTCGCACTTCACGGCCTTTGCGCCCTTGGAGTTGTCGGAAGAGGACGAACCCCAGAATGACGACGATGACGTGCCGTAGTTGTTTCCGGTAACATCCACATCGACCTTTCCTCCGGTAAAATACATGGCTCCCAGCACCTTCTCGTCGGCATCGCCGCATTTGATGCCCTTGCCGCCCTGGCCGGTGGATTTGACGGTGAGCGTGCCGTCCTCCATGATGAAGAACTGATCGGCCTTGATGCCCGCCGCGGCAGTATAGTCGCTGCCGTCCACAAGCACACCGCCGGAGACCGAAACAGTGGTAGCGCCACCTTTGAACAGCGCCAGGCTATCCGTTGATATGCCCTTCTTGCCGGCCGCAGAGACGGAAATGTCCAGCACACCATCGGCAACAATCACTTCCTCCTTGCCCCTGAGTCCATGGCCTGCCGATGAAGTAATCTTCACTGTGGGGGCGCTCAGGAAGCGCACGTAATCATCGGACGTAATGCCTGCTTTGCCCACGGCTTTGACAGTGAGGGTTCCGCTTCCGGAGAAAATAAGCTGTCCTTCCGAGAAGAAGGCAGCCTTTTCGTCCTCGTCCGATGGCGTGAGGGTATAATTGCTCCCATCGGCAAGATAATTCTCTCCGTTCACAATTACGAAACAGCTCTTCTTGCCCTGGTTGTTGATGGCCGCGCCCTTGGTGTTGGTAAGGGAAAGGGTGTTGAGAATGATGGACTGCTTGTTGTCGGAATATACCTTGAAGAAGCCGTCGGAACAGCTCCCGGACAGCGTATACTCGACTTGTTCGCCGGTGCCCCGGTTATCGGCGGTGACACAGGCCCCGGAGACCTTCACAATCTTCTTCACATCCCCGGAAACAGTAGCCCCGGAAGAGCTCCAGACAATGGAGATGCTGCGGACAAAATCCACGTCAGTGACATTGTCCTCAGATGCGTTGGTATCCAGATTATCAAGGTCGATGGTGCCGGAACCGCCGCCCTCAACGGTATTGAACTCGTCCTTGCCGCAGGAGACAACGGCCAGCGCCAACAGGCACGCGAAAAATGAAAACTTTCTCATAAACAGGTTTTAATACACGGTGCGGCTTTCAATCAAAAAGCGGGCCGCCGCGCATTATTTCCCGGCGAGATGAAGTTCCCAGGCCCAGGCCGATTTGAGGGTGTCCTCAACGCTGCGCTCCGCCTTCCAGCCGAGTTCCTTGTTCGCCAGGGTAGGATCGGCCCAGATTGCGGTGACGTCGCCGGGGCGCCTCGCCGCTATCTTGTAATTGAGCTTCACGTTGTTCACCTTCTGGAATGCATTCACCAGTTCCATCACGGAAACGGGCCTGCCTGTGCCCACATTGAAGATTTCGCAATCCTTCTTCATCTTGCCTTCCATCATGCGGGTGACGGCGAAGACATGCGCGCGGGCCAGGTCCACGATGTCGATATAGTCGCGGAGGCAAGTGCCGTCCGGGGTGGGATAGTCATTGCCGAAGATGCTCAGGCATTCCCTCTTGCCGATGGCAGTCTGGGTGATGAAGGGCACCAGGTTGTTGGGAATTCCGCGGGGAAGTTCGCCGATGAGGGCGCTGGGATGTGCGCCGATGGGGTTGAAATA
>JAGAAY010000008.1 GCA_017615065.1 Bacteroidales bacterium
GCAAAGACACTATCTTTGTGGACGTCAAGACCGCATACTTGTCTCATAGGCATTCAAAATTTTGGGACACCAAGCCCGTTAAACTTAAAGTATCGTGCGGCAGGCAGTGATGCCATGTCCGCTTTGCCACAAAGATAGTATGGGGTCTTGATTTTTATGCAACTGGCCTAAAATCGAAAGATTTTATGTACATTTGTTACATGAAAAAGATTCATTATTTGCCCCTTATCCTGTTCTTGGCCGGACTTCTTGTCTCCTGCAAGAACAACGCAGAATTACCCGTTGACGAGATTGCCTCCCTTTCTGCCAGACAATGCGCCATTATGGAGCAGTCATTGACGGAAAACAAAATGCCACGCAATTATCAGAACGGGCAGCTTGTTCTCTCTAACACCCGCTGGTGGTGCAGCGGCTTCTTCCCCGGAGTCTGCTGGTACACTTATAAGCTGGGAGGAGATAACGCCATGCGTGAAATGGCACTTCGTCAGACAGCGAAACTGCAGGATGTGGAAATGCTGGATCCGACTCACGATCTGGGCTTCCAGGTAATGCCGTCTTCGGTGGAAGCCTATAAGGAAACCGGCGACAGCTGCTATCTGAAAACCATCTATGCTGCAGCCGCCAAGTTGGCAGCACGTTTCACCCCAGTCACTGGCGTTATACGCAGCTGGGACAATCCCGCTTATACATATCCCGTCATTATCGACAATATGATGAACCTGGAGCTGCTGATGTACGCATCCAAGCTCTTCGACGTGCCCGAATGGAAAGAGATTGCCGTCACTCACGCCAATACTACCAACCGCAACCACTTCAGGCCGGACGGCTCATGCTATCATCTGGTGGACTACAATCCGGAAGACGGCAGCATTATCCGCCGCCAGACAGTTCAGGGCTATGCCGATGAGTCGGCCTGGGCCCGTGGACAGGCCTGGGCGGTGTACGGTTTTACGATGATGTACCGGGAAACGGGTGATGAGGCATATCTGGAGAGGGCTGTAAAGTGCGCAGAATATCTTCTTCCGCTTCTTGAAGGACGCCCGGTCCCGCCGTGGGATTTCAATGCCCCGGAGGAGTCAATCGGCCAGGATGACGCATCGGCAGGAGCCATCATGGCTTCCGCTTTCCTGGAACTGGCCACTCTTACCAAAGATGCCGGTTTGGCACAGCGCTGCCGCAAGCAGGCCATTGCAACTCTGAAAGCTCTTTGTAATAAGCCTTATCTGGCCGAAGAAGGCGAGGTGGGCGGCTTCCTGCTGAAGCACAGCACGGGATACTATCCCAAAGGAGGGGAAGTTGATGTTCCCCTCACCTATGCGGATTATTATTTTATGGAAGCGCTCTGGAGGTATAAAAACCTTTAGTCTATTATTTCGCCTTGGGGCAATGCTCCCGGAGGAAGTTCAGAACCATGTCGAAGTCCTCGGCGGGGACGTAGACCTGGTTGTGGCTCAGGAGCTGGTTTATCTTGATGAGGTTGAAGCGGCGGCGGACCTTGATACGGCGAACCATCGCCAGCTCGGTGGTGGATGTCGTGCGACCGGCGGCAATTGCTCCGGCGCCCATCACGGATGGCCTGCGGGCCGCGGCTCCTGCGAGCATCGTTAAGGCGCCCATGGTGCCGGCCTTGCGCTGCTGCACCGGATCGGTGGCGTGCACGAGCTTTTTTTCGTCCATGGTGAAGTGGACGATGTATTTACCCTTATACATCGCCGCAACGATCAGGTAGGACAACAGTGCTATGCCGATGAACAGCACAAGGATGAAAATGCACATCTTGATGCTGCTGTTCCACATATTCTCATTCCAAACCTCTGCCCAGCTGTTATCAATAGCCGTTCTGATCAGCGTTACAATCAGCGGAATGCTGAACAGCGGGACGATAATCTTAAGGACCGTCACAAGAACCGCCGGATTCTTGAACAGATTCAGCGCGTATGTCCAGCGATAGACTCCGTCATCGCCCTTCTCCACGCGTGTGGTGGCTATTGGTTGCTTCTTTGCCATAATTAATCCCACTCCCAATACATATAATCCGGTTTGGTCCTGCCATGATATCCACGGGTCGGCTCTCCTGAGTAGTAGAAGCCATATCCGTTGTTGTAATACCAAAGGGTGGCTTGCAACATCACATCTCCTTCCGATGTGTTGTAGGTCATTTTCTTCAGCAAGTGCCAGCCATCGCCAGGAGATTCGCCAGGCTCAAATGTATTAACCCGATACTCATAAAGACGGCAATAATGCAGACCCTCTTCCGGACCCGCAGTGGCCCCATCTCCCAACATGCTTTCAAACAAGCTGGGCATCACACATTTCAACTTTGGTGAATTCGATACATCCAGATAATAAATCTTGGGCAAATTGGAAACGCTGAAGGATGTAAGGTCTTCGCAACGGCTCGCATTCAGATCTGTCAGAACAGGACAATCATGTACGCTCAAACTGGCGATTCCCCAGCGGGCATCAAGTTCCTTAAGATGCGAGGCGTTGGCCACTGTTACGGAATTCACATCCTGGATTATCACTTTTGTGGGACCGTCACCGATAATAACTGAGGTCATGTCGTTATCCTTTCCAAAATATAGATTTCTGAAATTGTAGTTCACGGTGCTCATTCCAGATATCGCTTCGCTCGTTATTGAACCGGCCACGCCAATTTCGAAGTTCCTCACGTTGCAGTTCTTTGCCGAGAATGACCTCAACGTCTTGCCTTTAGGTACACCCAGCTGTATCCATTTTACATTGGGACAATCGTCAGCGATGATTTCGCTTGCGAATGAAATACCGAAGGCCCCGCTCCCGCTGATGTCCAGTTTCTCAGAGGCTGTCGCGTTACCCAGATCCATTCCCCTGAAAATGAGCGTCTCCGTATTAAGATTACCCCATAGGCCGTTACACCCTTTGTCCTGGATATTTATGGTAGTGAAATTGTTGTTCTTTTCACCGGAAACGGTGAGTTGCCAGAAGAGCGTCTTTCCTCCTGAATGGTCGTTAACCGTAAGGTTCTTGCTCATCCTCCAGTCCGGCGGGATTGTTATAACAACAGATGTGGAATCGTAATCCGGGTACCACATCAGGGTTACGTTCTCCAGTTTTGTAAGCGGAACTTTCTCCTTGTCCCAATTGCAGCCTTCCCAGGTGCCGGATGCGCTGGAACGGATGTCGTTTAGAATCTGACGAAGAGAGGTGTAATCCTGCGCCCTTATTGCCTGCACCATAGGCACCTTGACCAGTTCTATGAAATAATCACCAATCTTCCATCCCACGGAGAATTCATAACGCTTTCCGGGTTCCAGGTCTGTTGTCTTTGCCTCGATATACTGCTTCTTGTCCGGTTCCTTCTTAAGTGCATCCCTCTTTTCTTTATCCATGTTAAAGGGATAAGTAACTAGGTGGTCCGGGGACTCATAGTAACCCAGCGCAAGGTAGCCGCAGGTGGAGCCGGGAATACCGGAAAGGACCGAATAGCCTTTGACGCCGGTTCGGAACGTAAAAACACCGCCGCCTTCCTGAATGACATCAACATCCTCGTCCAGTGTGGGCAGGAAGTGAGACTTTCTCAAAACGAAGGTATAAGGGTCCGAATCCGCCTGTGCCCAAAACTTCAATAATTCAACATAGCCACTGGCAAAAATACTGAGGGAAGCCTCAAGTTCCGACCCCACAATAGCGCCAAAACTGGAAGTGCTCCCATCAGTATTCGCACTGAGATCAAATCCTCCCGAAATCTGATTTCTCTCAATTACAGATACTTTTACACCTACCTTCGCGCCGTACAGGCTCACTGCGGCACCTATTCCCAAGCCGAAGCTGATATGGCCCTCCATCTGGGCTCCGGCATTGAACGATGTCTCATATTCGCCGAGTGTCGGCAGCGGAGCAGTTGCACTTACCCCGTTCTGTTCATCGTAGTGAATCCATGCCGAAGTATGGGCAGTCTGACTGATGGAAATCTTGAAACTCAGTTTCCCGCCAATTTCTATTGACGGGAAAATGTCAATTACCGGAGAAAGCATCAGCGGCCCGACGGGGATAGCCCCGCAGTGTATTGACATCCATGGCTTATTGGGATCGAAGAAGAGCGGCTTGTCACCTTTGAATTCAAGTTCTATGTCTGCTCCGAGAGTGATGTCCGTATCCACCTTAAAATCGATGGTGGCAGGCAGATAGTCACCCATGGACATCCTCATTTTGAGGAGAAGTTTAATAATTACACTGGGCGTAACGGTCACGCCGCCGCCGAGATCGAACTGCTTGGATATATTGATAAGATACTCTTTGTTGAGGTGCGGAGCCTTTGTATCTTCGGCGACAATGGAAAACTCGGTGGGATTACCTTCTTCGTCCAGAATCTCGTTTACGTATCCTCCGATATCGAGACCCTCCGAATTGAGTT
Source organism: Bacteroidales bacterium (assembly GCA_017615065.1). GTDB lineage: Bacteria > Bacteroidota > Bacteroidia > Bacteroidales > UBA932 > Cryptobacteroides. Next base: position 4,397 of record JAGAAY010000008.1, read on the forward strand.
CAAGGCTCGAAAACACATCCCTGAAGTCGATGTCGTCATAGCTCACCAGATAGCCGAGAGATGTCTGTTCGATATTTTTCACACCGGCAAGGAGACCTCCGGGAAGCAGTGCCGATGCCGTATTGATAATGAGATTACCTGAAGAGGGCGGCAGCAACTCCTGCGGAACATTCTTGTCTATGACAAAAGTATGCGCTTCCGGATTATAGGATGTAATATACTCCGACAGCGCCTTGGGAGCGATTGTGGTTCCCGGAGATAAAGTGTATGAAATGGTGGTTTCCTCTCCATCTACAGTATTGTCTCCCATCCCTTCCTGGTTTACTGACAGATTAACTGTTTTATCCCCGGCCGATACTGTTATTGTGCCCGTGAGTTCATCGGCAGCCGTGTTTTCCGCCGCGGTGACGATGATAGTGTTGCCGCTGGCGGTTACGCTAAGCCAGTCTTTGCACTCATCGGCAACATCGGCCTTCCAGCTTTCCTGGTTGGTGGTTACCTCCACGGCCTGCTCGCCGCCGAAGGACGAGAAGACCATTTTTTCGGCCGACAGGCTGAGTTCGACCTTATCCTGGCCGCCGTTGCCATTGCCGTTTCCGTTACCATTGCCGTTGTCGGGGTCTTCTTCCTGTTTGCACGCGAACAGCATCGCAATGCCTGCGAGGATTAGCAAATACCTTTTCATACTATTTGATGTTTTGTTTTTTCCACTCGGTGGGGGTGAGGCCGGTCTGGGCCTTGAAAGTGCGCAGGAAGGCGGTGCGGGAGGCGAAGCCGGAGGCCTCGGCAATCTCTTCGTGCACCATTTCCGGATGCTCGCGCATAAGCTTCTGGGCGTGCCGGATGCGGTATCCGGCTATCATCGTTGAGAAGTTGTCGCCGGAGAGGTTGTTTACAAGCATGCTCACGTAGGTCTGGTTGGTGGCAAGTTCCTGGGCGACATCGGCCACCCTTAAATCTTTTCGGAGGAAGAGTCCCTTCTCCTGGATAAGGCTCTTCATTTCCTCCATCAGATCGGCATTGAGTTTCTGGGCTTTGTCGGCCGATTCTTCTTCGGGGGCTTTCTTTTTGCCGGTGAGAAGCAGCGCCACGGCTCCGCCGATGAGGATTGCACCCGCGATTATCGCCCACAGGGGCACCCCGGAGGCTTTTTTAGGCTCTTCGGTGTGGAAGAGGTAGACTTCGGCCGATGTGTTGAAGTTGTCGTTCACGAGCACAGGGTTGCCGGGCACCTGCGCAACGCCGCCCACAAGCATCAACCTTCCTCCGGGCATCAGCAGGGCCTTGCTGTAGGGGAACCCATCGGGCTTTTCCGCGTAATAGAGCTGGACCGATGCCTTGCCGCCGTCGAAGGTGGGGTTATAGCCGATTCGGGCAAAATATATGCGCCCCAGGGTGTCGTAGCCCTGAATCCAGGCAAGGCGGCCGGACCGGTCCACCTGAGGGCCCACTGACCAGAAAATGGCGTCCCCGAAAGGGCTTTCCTGCGGAATGGGGGCATCGAGTTCGAGTATCGAGAATTCGCCGGAGGTCACTTTCAGGATTGAGGTTTCCTTTCCGTCGCGGCGGTTGGCAAGGATCAGGTAGGTGAATTCGGCAATTTTCTGCTCGTCGTCTGATGTGGCGTAATTGAATATCGGCACCCATTCTGCCAGCAGGGGCACCTCTACGGCATCGGCATTCAAATGCTGGACGAAGATTCCGGTTGTGTCACCGGACGATTCCATGGGGCTGAAGAAGATGGCGTCATCGGCCGATATCGGGAGGATATACGGATAGCACAAGCCGGGCTCCAGGGCCTTTAGGGTGGAAAATCCTTTCCCTGGCGCGTAGACTTCGACCCCATCGGGCCCATGCCAGTTACCGGCCACAAGGACACGGCGGTCGGACATGGCGACTGCAGCGAGCAGACTTCTTTTGCAGTTCATTATGCCGATGGGGGCGAAACTGTGCGTCTGTGGATCGTAAATTTCGGCACCCCAGCTCTGGCCGATGCCGAAGGCTTCCGCGTTGCCGCCTGCCAGGAATACCCGCCCGTCCTGCAACTGCGTTATCGCTCCACCGTCGTGGGGATACATCATCGGGATGCTGTGCCAGGCGCCTGAGCGGTAGTATTCCGCCGTTTCTTCCGGCTTGTACCCGGTGGTATGGCCGCCGAATACAGTGACTTCGTCGTTAAGAAGCATCGGCTGTCCCACTCCACGTGGCGTGTTGAGCGACGGCAACTGCTCAAAGGACATCTTGTGGAAGTCCTGGGCCTGAGCGCTCAGGGCAAATAAGGCGAGAATTAAAAGAAACAGGGTCTTTCTGGGCACACGCATACTACAAAGCTACTAAAAGCTATTAGTTTACGCAAATATACCCGTGCGCACATTACGCCTTGTCCCTATTCATTTAAAACTGTGTTACAATTCAAAAATAAAATTGTAACACCCGGGTTGCCGAGGGTGTGCGTAAAATGGAAGTGTCTGAGTATCAGGTACTTGTTAAAATGGGGTGTTGCATTTTGCAACACCCTATATTCATAATCCGCTGATTTTCAGCGATATGCATTTTACGGGTTCCTATTTAAACAGCGAGCGTACGAGTGCGGGGATGTCCGGGACGCGGACGATTTCGATACCGCTCACCTGTTTGTCGATGTGGGTGTAGGCCGATACGAAGATGCGGCGGAAGCCCAGGCGGGCGGCCTCAAGGGCGCGGCGCGAGGCCTGGGGCACGGGGCGGATTTCGCCGCTGAGGCCC
>JAGAAY010000075.1 GCA_017615065.1 Bacteroidales bacterium
AAAATGGAAGTCCCTTACACTCAACGTTTTATAAAAACGGGGTGTTGCAAATTGCAACACCCCGTTTTCACAACTCACTCACACTCAGCGAGTTGCATTTTACGGCGAATTACGCTCTAATCCCCCAACGTCGCCACCATAACTGCCTTGATCGTGTGCATGCGGTTTTCGGCCTCGTCGAACACAATCGAGTTGGGTCCTTCGAAGACATCTTCGGTAACTTCGATGCCGTCAAGGCCGAATTTGTCGTAGACGTCCTTGCCGGCCTTGGTGTCCAGGTTGTGGTAGGAGGGGAGGCAGTGCATGAATTTGCAGTGAGGGTTGCCGGTGCGGGCCATCAGGGAGGCGTTCACCTGGTAGGGCATAAGCATGCCGATGCGCTCCTTCCAAACCTCGTCGGGTTCGCCCATCGACACCCAGATATCGGTATAGATAAAGTCGCAACCCCTGACCCCTGCATCCACGTCGTCGGTGATGGTGACGCGAGCTCCGGTTTCGGCCGCAATCTTCTGACACTCAGCTATTAATGAGGCCGATGGCTGCAGCGCCTTGGGGGCTACGATGCGCACATCCATACCCATTTTCGCACCGCCCACGAGCAGCGAATTTCCCATATTGAAACGGGCATCTCCGAGGTATGCGAAAGCCACCTGCGAAAGGGGTTTCAAAGAGTGCTCTTCCATGGTGAGAAGGTCGGCCAGAACCTGGGTGGGATGAGCCTCGTTCGTGAGCCCGTTCCATACCGGAACGCCCGAGTATTCGGCCAGCTCCTCAACGGTCTTCTGGGCAAATCCGCGGTACTCGATGCCGTCGAACATCCTGCCCAGCACGCGCGCCGTATCCTTCATGGTTTCCTTGATGCCGATCTGCGATCCGGAAGGGCCCAGATACGTGACATGAGCGCCCTGGTCGTAAGCGGCAACCTCGAAAGCGCAACGGGTTCTGGTGGATGTTTTTTCGAATATCAGGGCGATGTTTTTACCCTTCATCCGGGGCTGTTCCGTCCCGGCATATTTTGCCCGTTTCAGATCTCTTGCAAGATCCAGAAAATACCTGATCTCCTTCGGAGAAAAATCCAATAATTTCAGAAAACTCCTGTTTCTTAAATTGTAAGCCATATTGTTGATTATTAGTTTTTTAGTCTATCTACAAAAACTTTTTCTAACTTCGCGGACTAAAACTTTTCTAGTCTAAAAAATGCCGTCGAAAAGTTTTGTCCGACTCCGTAGACGAAAAAGTTTTCCCCTAACTAAGGCACTATTCTAGTGCCGCAGGAGGGGTCTTCGAGGCGGCCGGCTTCGGTGATGACGCAGGAGCCGCCGGAGTGCTCCACGAACATGATGCCGGCGCGGATTTTGGGCGCCATGGAGCCCTCGGCGAACTGGCCTTGGGCAAGGTATTCGCGCGCCTCGGCAACCGTAATCACATCGAGAGCCCTCTCGCCGGGCTGGCGGAAATTGATGTAGGCCTTGTCGACATCGGTGAGAATGTAAAACTCATCGGCGCCGATCGTAACGGCGGCGAGAGCGCTGGCGAGGTCTTTGTCGATGACAGCTTCGACGCCTTTCAGTGCTCCGTCGGCCTTCACAACCGGGATGCCGCCACCGCCCACGGTGACCACGATATTGCCTTTTTCGGCAAGGTCTTTAACTATGTCGATGTTGGCGATGCCGATGGGCACGGGCGAGGGCACAACCTTGCGCCAGCCTCGTCCACGGGGGTCTTCGCGCATCACATTGCCCTGCGCTGCGAGGGCGTCGGCCTCCTCTTTGGGGTAGTACGGACCCACCGGTTTCGTGGGATTTTTGAAGCCAGGATCATCGGCCGAAACCTCCACTCTGGTGACAAGCGAAACGATGTTTCGTTTGATTCCGTTTCGGGCCAAAACCCGGTCCATTGCCGTTTCGATTAGATAAGCGATACCCCCCTGCGTCTCGGCTCCGCAGTAGTCCATCGGCAGTGCCGCGAGACCGAATTCCTTGCGTCCCGCCTCGTGCTGCAGAAGCACATTTCCCACCTGCGGCCCGTTGCCGTGACCGATCACTATATTATAGCCTCTCTTAATGAGATTCAATAAGTTACCACAGGTCTGTTCCACGTTCGCGAGCTGCTCCTCGAACGTTCCTTTCTGCCCGGCTCTCAATAAGGCATTCCCTCCGAATGCCACCATAGCTAACATAACTTTATTATTTGTGACCAGATATCCACAAAAACCTCAACTGAAGGGTGTTTTCCTGGATATCCGGCAAGGAAAACATACAAAACTGTTTCAATCCCGGCGCAGCGGGAGAGTGGAGCAGCGGAGCAATCCTCCCATTTTGGATATTTCGCGGTACGGGACAGGTTCCGTTTTGATGCCCCAGACGTCTTCCAGATGCCGCTGAAGCCTGGTGAAATGCTCCTCGATCACTACCACGTCTTCGGAGATGGAGAACACGTTTGTGTTCATCCAGTACATCTCCTCGCGCGTTACTTCGAAGACGTTATCCTTGCCGAAGAAACTCACGAGGTGCTCCGCATCGCGGGGATTCATGAAGCCTTCGCGGAAAATGATGCACTTGTCCCTGCCAACCGGCATGAACGTGCAGTCCAGGTGAAGGATACCGTCGTAGGGGTCGAAATCGTTCTTGCGGAGATTCAGCGGAACAATCGTCCTGTCCGGGAAAATCATCTTCAGATAATCCACCGCAAGACGGTTCGTGCGCGCCGTTTTCACCTGCGGATAGTCCAGGAAATTGTACTGCCCCAGGAAGATGCGGTCGCCGTACAAGACAACATCGCCGCCCTCCACATGCACCGTCTCGGGGAGGTTGTAAATCTGCTTGTAATGGATCTGCTCGTAGATTTTCCCGTAGGCATCAATCTCATCCTGCCGGTCCGGTATAATATTGGAAACCACGATCTTATCGTCGATCACGAAGCCCACGTCCCGTGCAAAAACCTGATTGCAATTAGGCACGAGCTCAGGCCGATACACCTTCACGCCGTACCTCTCCAGCACGGCCTTGAAGGCGTCCATTTCCGCAATAATATCCTCCTCCACAGGATACACCCCATGCAGCACCGACTCATAACTCTTACTGTCATAAGTCTCCTCCAGCGTAGGCGTGCCGCCGTTAGAATACGGCAATCCCAGGATTACTTCTCTCAAACGTCCGGTTTCCGAACGTACATTCAGTGTCATTAATTGTAGTGGTTAGTGAGATACACTCGGCCCCCTTGCGGGGGCCTCGGTATGACAAATATTACTCCCCTGAAGGGAACGAGCCTTTCACCTGCAGGTGAGCCGCTTCGTAGAGGATCTCCAGGTTCTCCTGGTCAAGCTCATACCATTCCGGGCTCTCCAATGCAGCGTAGGCCTTCTTCGAAAGAAGCGACATCCTCTTGAACACGTCGTCGTTCTTGGACACGATCTTGTCGCCGCTCTCCACAAACCAGCTCTCGTTCACGCCAACCTCATCGAACGTCTCCGTGATGAAATTGCGCACCTTGTCGTGAGTGAGCGAAAGAACGCCGCCCTCCACGTGCCAGGTACCGTAAATGCAGATACCCTCAAGGGAATAACCGTAAACGAACAGATTATCCCTGAGAAGGATCAGATACTGCCGGTTCTGGGGAGCGTCTAACCACCAGATGCCCTGGATATACTTCTCCATGTCCTTGTCGGTGAATACCGGCGTAGGCTCAGTCTGGAGATAGCGGGAAGAGGCATAGCCGATGGTATCGCCAACCTTCACCACAGTCCATCCGCCCACTTCGCCCATCTTCACGGCGCCCATGGGGCCATTGGCAATCTTGCCGATGATCTTGGACTTCACGTCGGGCTGCTCGCGAACGTTCAGGAATCCGTCATAGGAATTGGAATACACCATGACGATGAGGTCTGCGGCCGACGGTGTAGGGGCCGGGGTCTCGGCCTCTTCAGGCTCCGGATCTGCGGTTTTGGGCTCAAATGAGCACTTGCCGGAGGTAAGGCAGACGAAACATGCCGCCGCCAGAAGAATAAAGAACTTTTTCATGACAACTAAAGTTTACCGATCACTCTGAGATGAGCCTCCTCGTAAACGAGGTTGAAATGCTCGGAATCAGACTTGTACCACATCACGGGAGACACGCCCGGGCAGGACTCCACATACTCCTTGTAGGCCTTTGCCGACATGATGGCCTGCTTCTTATACTTGAGGCCGTTATTGTCCTTGATGAGGTCGCCGTTCACGACAGCCCAGGTTTCGCTGCCCTCGAAGGGTGCCCAGGAACCGCCGCCGATATGCGTGAATTTAAGGGTAAGAGTGCTTCCCTTGATCTCCCATTTTCCAACGTGATACATGCCTTCCACAGGGAATCCTTCGGCAAAAATATTGTTCTTGCACAGGTAGATAACCCTCTGGTCGAATGTATCGGACTCTTCGCTCAGCCAGATGCCCTGGACATATTTCTCCATGTCCTTGTCGGTGAATTCCGGCGTGGGTTCCGTCTGCAGATAGCGGGAGCTGGCATAGCCAACCTTGTCGCCAACCTTGACGATGGTCCATCCGCCCACTTCGCCCATCTTCACGGCGCCCATGGGGCCGTTGAGGATTTTGCCGATGATGGGGGACTTGGTGTCGGGCTGTTCGCGCACGTTCAGGAATCCGTCATACGCGTTGGAATACACCATGACGATGAGGTCGGTTGCGGGAGGGGTAGGGGTGGAAGGATCCGCCACTTCCGGCTCTTCGCCGGCGTTCTCTTTGGGTTGGTTGCAGCTCTTGGGAGCGCCCACAAGCAGCATCGCGGCTGCCATGAACATAAATACGTATTTCATTATAATTTGAATTGGTTATTTGCTCTCTGCTTCTTCCACCGCCTTGAAGTAACGGTAGCTGTTCACTTTGAGTTCGCCGATGGCGGCTTCGTCGCAAACCACCACGCCGTTGGGGTGTGCCTGCAGGCCGCTGAGGGTGCAATAGTGGCTCATAGGGCCTTCCACTGCGTCCTTGATGGCGCGTGCCTTCTTGGAACCAAAGGCCAGGATCACAACTTCCTTGGAGCTCAGCACGGTTGCCACGCCCACGGTAAGGGCCTGCTTGGGAACCTTGTTGAAGTCGCCGTCGAAGAAACGGGCGTTAACCTCGCGGGTATCCTGGGTAAGGGTGATCACGCGGGTTCTTGACTCCAGAGAGGAGAAGGGCTCGTTGAAGGCGATATGGCCGTCTTCGCCAACGCCGCCGAGGAACAGGTCAAAGCCGCCCGCATCCACAATGGCTTTCTCATAAGCCGCGCATTCTGCCTCAACATCGGCCGCATTGCCATTGAGAATATGGATGTTCTCCGGCTTCTCGTCGATGTGGTCGAACAGATACCTGTGCATGAAGCTGTGGTAGCTCTCCGGATGCTCCACGGGGAGGCCCACATACTCGTCCATATTGAAGGAAATCACATTCTTGAACGACAGTTCGCCGGCCTTGACCATGCGGATGAGCTCTGCATATGTGTCGATGGGGGTGCTACCGGTGCAAAGGCCGATGACGAAAGGTTTGTCGGACACTGCTGCCTTGGCTTTGATGCGCTGGGCAATAAGGTGGGCGGCCCATACGGACGCCTCCTTGGATGAATTGCGAATAATTACTTTCATAACGCTGTTACTACTAACTTAAAATATGGTTAATTGTTGATAAAAGGGTTCTTACCAGAGTTTAAGGAATACTTCGATGGCCTGGTATTCTGCCATTCCAAGCTCGTCGTAATGCTTTGCGGTGGCCGATGTGCGCTCCTCCGCCCTCTGCCAGAATTCGCGGGAATCCTCGCCGGGGAACGGGACGATATCCTTCTGGGAGAGATGCCTGTAGATGGCGTGGCGCTTCTTGATAACCTCGTCGGGGCTCAGGGGCACTGCCATGTCCACGCGGCCGAGCTCCCACTCCATCCATGCGCCGCGGTACAGCCACACGTGGGTTTCGTTGAGCCAGGCGTTGCCTTCTTCCTTAAGCTGCTCGATGGCCTCCAGGGCGGCCTCCGTGCACACTCGGTGCGTGCCGTGAGGATCGGCCAGGTCGCCCGCCATGAAGATCATGTGGGGCTTCAGATCCATGATCAGCTGCTTGATGATGTCAACATCGGCCTGGGTGCGCGGATTCTTCTTGATGCCGCCGCTCTCGTAGAACGGGAGGTTCAGGAAGTGGGCGTTGGTTTCGTCGTTGAGGCCGAAGCTGCGAACCGCGCCGCGGGCCTCAGAACGCCTGATTGCGCCTTTCATTTCCAAAAGCTGACGGGGCTCCGGTTCGCCGGGCACTTTGCTGTCCACCAGGGCCTTGACCTCGGCGAACTTGTCGGCAAATCCAAGCTGGAATGCGGCGTCCATGTGCTGAAGAACCACATCGTCATGCACGGCCACGTTGCCGGAAGTTTCGTATGCCACGTGCACGTTGTGGCCCTGAGTTGCAAGGCGGATGAATGTGCCGCCCATGGAAATCAC
>JAGAAY010000076.1 GCA_017615065.1 Bacteroidales bacterium
GGCGCTGCTGGCGGATGCGGGAGCGGGCTTCGCGGCGGGCGTTCCAGGAATCCCGCCTGTTGGCCTTCCACACGGCGTTACCGGGGCCGCCGTTACCCCAGCCCTCTGAGGCACGCGATCGGGCTTCGGCGTCACTGGAGGCATGGGTGGCATCCACAGAGCTGCCCGCAATATGCTCAAGCTGATTAAGCGCGTGGTTCTGCGCCCGGCAACCAAAAACCGAGAAAATGGCAACCGAAACCAATATGACAATCAAACGTTTCATAATCTAGAAAATTATACCCGCACCCACCCGGATGCCGTCAAGTCCCGTGCCGTTCCTGTTGAACGGAATCATGTCGTGATAATACCCGCAATACAAATGGAAGCAGTCTATGAATGAATTGATGCCCGCCATTACACCGTATTGCCATTTGCTGAAACGGCTCGGATCCTCCGGTGCCACCAGCAGATTAACTGCGCCGTATACACCCACATACGGGCCGATGACAAAAAACGGACCCGGATCCCACATCACGGACAGCTCCAGCGGCACCTCGAAGCGGTAATCGGTTGGCGTATCCGCCCCGTAAGCCTTGTTGGAGAAAAAGCAGTTTACGGCGCTCCGCAGATAAACCGGCCAGGGGTAAAACAGATCCGGGCCGAAAGAAATGCCCATGCCGATCATCGGATAGGAAATCTTCTCCCCGACATTGATGCTCCGCCCGTCGTAAATCACGTCGAAGCACTTGTCATTCTGTGCCGATGCCGCCTGCGCCCACAAAGCCAGGACAGCAGCCGCGACAACAATCCGTATGTGTTTAGCAGTAATCATCGTTCCATCAGGCGGAGTATGCCCAGTTTGGTCTTTTCGCCTTTGCCCGTGTAGGGGTGTTCCCTGAGCGGGAGATTGAAAATGGTCCTGCCCTTCAGCACGGTCTGGGGGTGGGTGAATTCACGGAAGCCCCATTCGCCGTGATATGCGCCCATGCCGGAGTGGCCGGTACCGTTGAAGGGAACGCCTTTCACCATCATGTGCACACACACCTCGTTGATGCAGCCACCGCCGTACTGCTGGGTGCGCATCACGCGGTTTGCCCACTTCATATTCTTTGTGAACACGTACATGGCCAGGGGATGCTCGCGATCGGCAATCACGTCCATCAGGGCGTCAATCTCCGCATCCTTATAAGTCACAACCGGCAGCAGCGGGCAGAACAGTTCGTGCTGGACAATATGCTCGTCGATGCCCACAGGATAGATGATTGTGGGTGAATAGCGCTTTGTTTCGCGGTCGCCGAAGCCGCCGAAGACCACGCGGTCGCGGTACTCATCGGCAAGAGCTGCGCAATTGTCCCATGCGCGGCCGGTGATGAGGTTGGGGTACTCCGGATTTGCGCAGGCGTTGTCGCCGATCTGGGAAACAAACGCCTTCTTGAGTTCCTCCAGGAACGGTTCGGCCACTTCCTCGGCCACGGCGATCTGGTTCACGTTGATGCAGATCTGGCCGGCATTAAGCAGCTTGAAGAACGCAATCTTGCGGGCAGCGTCCTTGAGATTGGCATCCTTGCGCACCACTGCCCAGTTGCCTGTTTCGCCGCCAAGCTCCAGGGCCACGGGGGTAAGGTTCTTCGCAGCTTCCGCCATCACGTGCTTGCCCACTGCGGGCGAACCGGTGTAGAAAATCTTGTCGAAACGCTGTGCGAGGCACATATCGGCCACATCATGACCGCCGTCAATAAGAGTGACATACTCCGGAGGGAACACCTCGGCACAGAACTTCTTTAGCGCCGCCGTGCATGCCGCCGACTTGGAGCTGGACTTGATTACCACGGTATTGCCACCGCACATCGCAGCAGCCACAACGCCCAGGGTGAGCAGGATGGGGAAATTGAACGGGCTTATCACCAGCGACACGCCATAAGGCATTTTATAAACCTTCGTGAGCGAGCTGGGGAAGCACATCAGGCCGCTGAAATGCCGCTCCGGGCGGGCCCACTTGCGCAGGCCGCAAATCATTTCGTTGACTTCGGTCACAATAGGGCCGATGTCGCAGATATATGCCTCCATACGGCTTCTGCCAAGATCCTTGGCCAGGGCCTCCTCGAATTCCACCTCGTGCTCCAGAACGGCTTTCTTGAGCTTCTTCAGCTGCTTGATCCTCCATTTCACGGGAAGCGTCTCCCCGGTGCGGAAGAAACGGCGCTGGGCCTCAACTATTTCATGTATTTTGCTTTCGGTATAAGTTCCGTCGTCAACATCGGCGGGCGTAACGGTCTCAAGGACCTGCTTGATTTCTTTTTCTGACATGGTTATAGGTGATGAATAATTAATCGAATCCGCGGCGACCATGGGAACAAGTTCATCGTGGTCGCAGGCCCTTACGGGCGATGGCAGAGAGGACATTCCGCACAGATCCAGCAGTAGCCGAACTGCCTGCAGGAAGAGATCTGCGGCATCGGCATCCGACGCTCCGCCGGAACACAGGGAGCAATAGCGGGCGATATCGGCATATTTGGAAAGGCATGCCTCCTTCTGGAATTCCAGCACCGGCATAAGCATCAGGGATATGGCCTGGCCGTGAGGAAGATGGTATTTTGCGCCGATGCTGTGGGCAAAGGCGTGGACATAGCCGGCGAGCTGGGTGTTGATTGCGTTTCCGCCGTTCATCGCCGCCCGGCACATTCCCAGCCGGGCTTCGATGTTCTCCGGATTCCGGATCACCTCCGGCAGATGCTGGAATATCAGCCTGATGCCATCCAGGGACATATTGGCATCCTCCTTGTCCACCGTGGTATTGCTCACCGCGCCCTCAATGCAGTGGCTAAGCGCATCGATCCCACATGCCGCAGTAACGGTTGCCGGCGCATGGATTGTGAGCTCGCTGTCCAGAACAACGTGGATGATATTCAGGCCGATGATGACGGTGGAACTCTTAACCCCGGCGGCATTCATGACTACGGCGCCCACGGTAATCTCCGCTCCTGTTCCGGCCGTGGAAGGCACGGCGATTATGGGGAGCGTCTTTCCCGGCACAGGAAGGAACTTCTGCAACAGGGCCTTGGCCGGAAGATGATGCATCTTCACGCCGGCGGCTATCATCTTGCAGGAATCCATTACGGACCCGCCCCCAAGGGCGATAATGCACTCCGCGCCACAGTCAATGGCCTTCTGTTTTCCGGCCTCGATTATGTCGATGTTGGGTTCCGAATTGATGTCGTTGAAAACGTCGCAGCCCACGCCGGCCTCCTCCAGAGACTCCACGATAGCTTTCTCATATCCGAGCCGGCTGAGCGTCCTGTCCGTGACAAGCAGCACCTGCTTAAACCCCTCCCCGCGGCATATTTCGCCGATACGGGCCCTGGACCTGTGCCCTTCCGTCACGTCCGGCTCCGGCAGAGGAACCGCATGGATAACTTTCCCGGGCAGGTTCTGAATTGTTTTTCTGAAACGATACGTGTCCATAATTATGCGTTCAAAGATAGCAAAAAAATTTGTATCTTTGCAGTAGCACATGCATGCACGCTGCCTATGATTGAACGCTATTCCCGAAAGAACATGAGGGACATCTGGAGCGAAGAGAACAAATTCCGGTCGTTCCTCAAAGTTGAAATCCTTTCCTGCGAAGCCTGGAGCTCCCTTGGCGTAATACCGCAGGCCGATGTAGAAAAAATCCGCAGCAGCGCTGCATTCAGCCTCAGCCGCATAAGGGAAATCGAAGAGGAAACCCGTCACGACGTGGTTGCCTTCACCCGTGCCGTGGGCGAAAGCCTGGGGCCGGAGCGCAAATGGGTGCACTACGGGCTCACCTCAACCGACGTAGTTGACACCGCCAACGGATATCTCCTCAAGCAGGCCGATGACATCCTGCTCAAGGACATGGAAGACTTCATGGCCGTCCTCAAGCGCCGCGCCCTGGAATTCAAGGACACGCCCTGCATCGGCCGCACTCATGGAATCCATGCCGATATCACCTCCTTCGGCCTCAAATGGGCCCTGTGGCATGAAGAGATGAAGCGCAACATCGAGCGCTTCCAGTTCGCCAGAAAGGGCGTGGAGGCCGGAAAGATGAGCGGCGCCGTGGGCAATTTCGCCAACATACCGCCCTTCGTACAGGATTATGTTTGCGAAAAGCTAGGGCTCCAGTCTGCCGATATTTCCACGCAGATTCTTCAGAGAGACCGCCACGCTTTCTATGTGGCAACTCTCTCCGTAATAGCATCAACTCTGGAACAGATGGCGTTCGAAGTCCGTAACCTTCAGCGCACGGAAGTGCGGGAGGCGGAAGAGGCTTTCGGCAAGGGCCAGAAAGGCTCCAGCGCCATGCCTCACAAGCGCAACCCCATCGGCAGTGAAAACATCTGCGGCTGCGCCAGGATCATGCGCGGCTATGCGGCCGCCGCCGGCGAAAACGTCGCCCTGTGGCACGAGAGGGACATCTCCCACTCATCGGCAGAAAGGATTATCCTGCCGGACGCCACACAGTTGCTGGACTATATGCTCTGCCGCATGAAGGGCATTCTGGACACCCTGGTGGTGTATCCTCAAACCATGCTGGAAAATATCGGCCGCACCCGCGGGGTTATTTACGCCCAGAGGGTTATGAACGCGCTCATCGGCAAGGGGCTCACACGCGAACAGGCATACGATTCTGTTCAGCCTCTGTCCATGAAAGCCTTCGCGGAGGGCCTGGATTTCAAAACCCTCCTGCAGGAGGCCGGGCTTCTGTCCCCGGAAGAGCTCGAGGAGTGCTTCTCGATGGATTATTATTTCAAGAACGTAGATTACATATTTAAAAGAACAGGAATTCTATGAAGAAGGTAGATGTTGTTCTCGGACTCCAGTGGGGCGACGAGGGCAAAGGAAAAGTAGTGGATGTACTTACCCCGGACTATAAGGTCATCGCCCGTTTCCAGGGCGGTCCCAACGCGGGCCATTCCCTGGTGTTCGACGGCGACGGCTTTGTGCTCCACACGGTGCCCTCGGGCATATTCCGCCCTTCGTCGGTGAATATCATCGGCAACGGAGTTGTCATCGACCCGGTTATCCTTCAGGACGAAATCGAAGCCATCGAGGCCAAGGGGGTGGATATCACCGACAAGCTCCTCATCTCCAAGAAGGCCCACCTGATCCTCCCCACCCACCGCATGCTGGACGCCGCCAGCGAAGCCGCCAAGGGGAAGGGCAAAATCGGCTCCACGCTCAAGGGCATCGGCCCCACCTATATGGACAAGACCGGCCGTAACGGCCTGCGCGTGGGCGATATCCTTTCCGATTCGTTCATCCAGCGCTACGAGGCCCTGAAATACAAGCATTTCGGCCTGCTGTCGCACTATAAATTCCCCTTCGACATAACGGATTACGAAATCCAGTGGTTCCAGGCCGTGGAGAAAATGAAACGCTTCAAGTTCATCGACGGAGAATACACCGTCAACCGCTACCTGGACGAAGACATTCCCGTGCTGGCGGAAGGCGCCCAGGGTTCGATGCTGGACATCGAATTCGGCACATATCCATTCGTGACTTCATCCAACACCATGGCCTCTGGCGTCTGCACCGGTCTTGGTGTGGCCCCCAACCGCGTGGGCAAGGTAATGGGCATCTTCAAAGCCTATTGCACCCGCGTGGGCAGCGGCCCCTTCCCCACCGAACTCTTCGACGCAACCGGCGAACGTCTCCGCAACATCGGCCGCGAATACGGCGCCACCACCGGACGTCCCCGCCGCTGCGGCTGGCTTGACCTCGTGGCCCTGAAATATGCCGTAATGATCAACGGCGTAACCGAACTGATCATGATGAAGGCCGATGTCATGAACAACTTCGACACCATCCGCATCGCCACCGCCTACGAAATCGACGGCAAGATTACGTCCGACTTCCCCTTCGAATGCCCCGACGACGTAAAACCCGTCTATACCGACTTTCCCGGCTGGCAGAAAAACATCACCAAAGTGCGCCGCTACGAGGATTTCCCCACTGAGTTCAAGAACTACGTGGCATTCATCGAGAAAGAAACCGGCTGCACCATCCGCATCATCTCAGTCGGCCCGGACCGCAAAGAGATCGTCATTCGCTAACTCGGAGTGGGCCCAGCGTCTGCCTCGGCGTCAAAAAAGGCCCCAAAATGACGCCGAACCGGTCAAATTGCCAACTCGGCGTCAAAAAAGGCCCCAAAATGATGCCGAACCGGTCAAATTGCCAACTCGGCGTCAAAATCGGCCCCAAAATGACGCCCAACCACGAAAAGAGCGGAAGGTCTCGATGCATCGGGACCTTCCGCAGTGTTGTTGCTCTTTGTGTGTCTGTGTGGCCGATAATCAGTCGACACGGTTGCCAAGTTCGTCGTAGTAGAAATACA
>JAGAAY010000077.1 GCA_017615065.1 Bacteroidales bacterium
AGGTCGATGGCTTTCTCGATGTTGGGGACCGCCTCGCCGAAGAAGACGATGTGGGGCCTGAGCTGTTCCCCGTTGGGGGCTTTGTCGCCGAGTGACACCTGGCCGTAGCCGATGTCGATCACTTCGTCTTCGCGGCCCGTCCTGTCGTAGATACCGTTTTCCGGGCGCACTTTGGTGAGTTCTCCATGAAGGTGGAGCACGCGGGTGGAGCCGGCCCTTTCGTGCAGGTTGTCTACGTTCTGCGTGATAACATCGACATTATAGTCCTTCTCCAGGCCGGCGATGGCTTCGTGGGCGGCATTGGGTTTGGCGTCACGGAGCTGGGTGCGCAGACCGTTGTAGAAGTCCAGGACAAGCTCGCGGTTGCGGTACCAGCCCTCGATGGATGCCACGTCGTTTACGTCGTACTGCTCCCAAAGGCCTCCGGCGTCGCGGAAGGTGGAGAAACCGCTCTCGGCGCTCACTCCTGCGCCGGTTAGTACAACTATGTGTTTCATTTGTTCTCGAAATAATAGGTTTTGAGCCAGTATTCGAACAATGCGTCAAGGATTACGGGAGTGTCGCTGTCGACGAAGGTGATAACCTCCTTTTTCATGAGCGCTTCCTTCACCCTGTTTACATTTGCCGATGAATTGAGCGAGTATTTCCGTATTACCTCCGCTGTGCTGAAGTGGGTTATACCGTCCTCGATAGCCCTGAGCAGATTAACCTGATGGGTGGTGAGGCTGTTCATTATGGCGGTGAAACGGGGCTCATGGACGGCTATCAGGCAATTGAGTGCGTCCACCATCGCCGGTTCCATTATATAACCCTTTGACATTGCGTCGCAGAAGGAGGCGAACTGGTTTACGTACCACAGGTTGCAGCGGAGAAGGCGGCAGGCGCCCTGGAGCTGGTCCTTGTTGGTGACGACCTTGCCGCTGGAGAGGAAGCCCTTGTTGATGTGGTCCGTAATGTCGCGGTCGTCCACTTCAGACAGTTTTACGCGTGAAACCACTCGGTGGAACAGCCTGCTTCCCACAAATATGGCCTGCATGGCATTGACCATGGAGTCGGTGAAGATGAAGGAGCAGTCCCTGCTGCGTGCCGTGCGAAGGATATCGTCCAGAGGGCGGAGGATGCTCATGGGGTCTTCCGTGAAGCTGACGTTCTGGAAGTCGTTGAGGATCAGGTAGAGTTTCTGACCCCTGGCTTCCGCTATCTTGAAGGGCATCACCAGAAGGGCGTGGATGTCGTCATCGTCCGGAGTCCAGTTGAGGGAAAGCACCTCGTCCCGGGCGGAATAGAGTTTCTCGTCGAATACGAAATGAGTCCCGCGGAGAAATCTTTCCGCGACTTCCGCATATTCCATGGGCGTGGCGGCGATGCTCCTGATCAGGGCGGAGCCGATCCGAAGGAGGAACTCCTCCAGAGTGCGGACGCTCATCAGGGACAGTTCCACGGTGATGAACGGCTTTGCGCCGATGCTCATATTGAACAGGGCGTGTCTGATGAGGGACGAAATGCCCGTCTTGGGCGGCTCCCACAGCGCCACGTGTTCTCCCTGGTTCAGGAGGTTCTGGAGTATTATGCTGTCCTGACGGCGGCCGATGAAGTTCTTGCCGCTCACAGGCGCGTTGTATATGAATGGTGAATCCATTCCGCAGTATTATTTAATAAGGAAAGGGATGGAAACTACTCCGCGAAGGTGCAGGATGTAAAGCACTCCGGCGGCGACAAGAAGGGCCAGGAACACCCACAGCACGATTCTCCATGCGCGGGCCCTGCGGCGGGCGCGGGGATCCACTGCGGAGAGCTTCGGGTACTTGGCAAGCTTGGTGAGCGTGCGGCCGAATTTGATGCGTACCAGCGACCTGGCGTTGATTGCCCAGCCGTTTGCATTGAGCACGGGACCCAGATCCCTGCGGCGCAGTTTGCGCCATGCGATGAACACCGACGGCAGGGAAATGACAAGCAGGATTGCCACGATAATGAGCAGCAGCTGCCAGATCTTGAGCGTTGCGGCGCCCTTCACCACTGCCACGAGTGCATCCAGCAGGAAGCCCAATGCCATGCCGATGGCTGCGAAGATGCCGGCGAACTTGGCGATGTCGAAGGCCGATGCTTTTGCGGCGCCGTCGGCAGCAGGTGCCGTAGTGGCATTGTCGGCCGCGGCGGTGAAGCCGGCGAGGGACTTGTCGTTCTTCTCCGCGGCAGCCTTGTCGGTTTTCTCCGAAATCCACCTGCCCACCTTGCGGTAAGGGGCCCAGAAGGCCTGGCGCAGGGAAATGGGATTGTCCACGATGGAAGTTACGGTTGCGGTGTAGTCGTTGCCCTCACGGTCGTAGAACACGGCGTTTTTGCCGGGACGGAGGCCGTCCACGTCGCCGTCGGTGAGGACCGCGGCTATGTTCATGGCCTTGCCCAGCTTATCGGACTTGCAGGCGCAGTACAGGATGTACATGCCGCTAAGGGACGATATCTCGGGGCTGGGACCTGCCACCCTTATGCAGAGGTCGGTGGAGCGCTGGTCGATGTACAGGCGTCCGGCCTGGAAGATGGCTTTCTTCTTAGGATTGTAGAAATCGGCCAGGACAACATAATTGTTGAGGAAGGGATGGAAGTATTTCACCAGACGGAGCACTTTGTCCACTTCTTCGATGGAGAGGGCTTCGGCTTCCAGTTTCTTGTCTTCCTCCACGAGGGCGAGCAGATCGGCCTTTTTGTCTTCCTTGAGGATTTCCTTTACGGCGTCGATGCCGAGGGCCTCCACTTCGGAGCCCTTCTTTTCGGCCATCCATGCTGTGTAGGGGGCGAATTTTGCCAGAACCTCGTTCCACTCGTCTTCGGTAATTTCCTTCTTTTTGGGCATCACCAGGGCTGCCATCTTGTCAACGGCGGCTTTCCATGCAGGGTTGATTCCGTCCTTGAGAGGAAGTTTGCCGGCGGCTGAAGGAGCGGCGATGGGTTCAAGGCCGATCTTGTCGGCGGCAAGGGCCAGGTTGCCCTCGATGGCGGCCAGTTTCTCTGCCGATACGCCCACGACGGGAGCGGCATCGGGATCAAAGGCGATGAGTTTGCAGCGCATGAAATAATCGGCCACTTTGTCCTTGAGGGCCTCCACGGCGGCGAGGGCGTCGGCAGTGGCATCCCCGAACGGGAATACGCCGGCCTCGGTCCAGGCGACGAAATCTGCGGCTGCGGTGTAGAAGGCTTCGATTTTATCGGCATCTATGCCGTCTTCGCCGCTGCGGTCCTTGACCGTTCCCATGGCCTTGCCGATTTCCCCGACAAGGGCCGCCAGCTTTTCATCCTCCGCGGACAGGGGAGTGATGATGCCGTCTCCGTTGAAGCGGGTGCCGGCGAAGATCTTTGCATTGTCGGAAGTGTCTTCCAGGCCGATGCTGTCTTTCTCCAGGCCCAGGTTGCCGAGGATCTGGCGGGCCGATGCTTCCAGGCGCGCGCCGTCCTCATCGGCCTTGTTGAAGGCCTCCAGGGGAATGCTGTCGACGTCTTTTACAAGGAGTTCGGCGTCTGAGAGGATGCGGGTGAGCCACTGGGCGGTGCGGATTACTTCATCGACACGGATCTTGCCGTCGGCGTCGCAATCCATGTATTTCAGGGCTTTCTGGTCGAATTCAAGGCCGGTGACGGGGCAGGAGAGTACAGTCCACATCTTGCGGTCCAGTTCGCCGAGGTGGCGGATGTCTTCTCCGCTCTTGATATTTACCCTTACGGTTCCGCCCACGGAGGCGAAGCTCCATTTGTAGGAGTTGTCTTTCTTTTTCCTTCTCATATTGGTTAACATTTTAGTTATATTTCCGATTCGCAACAAATTTCGAAAAAAAATGCGTGAAGTCCAACGCTTTATGCAAAAAAGTTTTGCACTGAAACGAAAAAATCGTATCTTTGCCGTCCAATTTTATGGCCGATGAGCTCCGACAAGTGGTGCCCCGTGTGGCATCCGCTTACGGCTGAAACTTATAAAAAGTTTTGTATCAACAATGTACGCAATCGTAGACATTGCAAGCCAGCAGTTTAAAGTAGAAGCTGGAATGGACATCTTCGTCAATCGCCTCACCGCGAAGAACGGAGAAGCTGTAGAGTTCCCCAAGGTCCTTCTCATCGACAATGAAGGCGCCGTGAAGGTTGGAACACCGTATGTAGAGGGCGCAGTTGTCAAGGCCACCGTCGTGGACGACGATGCCAAGGCAAAGAAAGTGCTCGTTTTCAAGAAAATCCGTCGTAAAGGATTCCAGACGCTGAACGGCCACCGCCAGAAGCTCACCAAGATTCACATCGACGCTATCGCTTAACGTTTAAAGGAGATTAGATTATGGCACACAAGAAAGGTCAGTCCAGTTCCAAGAACGGTCGTGAATCGCATTCCAAACGTCTTGGCATCAAGAAGTTCGGTTCCGAGGTAGTGAAGGCAGGCAACATCATCGTCCGCCAGCGCGGCACCGTGCACAATCCCGGTCTCAACGTGGGTATGGGTAAGGATCACACCCTTTACGCCCTTATCGACGGCACCGTGAAGTTCACCCGCAAACGTGAGGACAAGTCCTACGTTTCCGTACTTCCCCTCGAAAACTAGGGAGAAGTATTTCACAGATTCTTAAAAGAGGACCTGTGCTTCCCCGTGGAGCGCATGTCCTCTTTCGACATTAATAAGACAGTATGCTGACACTTAAACAACTCCGTGACGATCCGGAAATGGTCGTACGGAAACTCGCCAAAAAGCATTTCGACGCGCGCGCGCTCGTCGAAAAGGTGATTGCACTGGACGACAGGCGCAAAGCCTGCCAGCAGGAATCCGACAACCTCCTGGGACAGCAGAAGAAAGCGGCCGCAGAAATCGGAGCGCTCCTGAAGCAGGGCCTCAAGGCAGAAGCTGAGGCCGCAAAGGCTGAAGTGGCTTCGCTCAAAGCCCGTTCCAACGAACTCCTCGCCCTGGCGGCGGAGAACCAGAAGGAACTGGACGACACCATCGTCCTTCTTCCCAACCTTCCCTGCGACCTCGTCCCGGAAGGAAAGACTGCGGAGGACAATCTGGTGGTTAAGATGGGCGGCCCGGAACCGGATCTTCCGGAGAATGCGCTTCCCCACTGGGAACTCGCAAAGAAGTACGACATCATCGACTTTGACCTTGGCGTCAAGATTACCGGCGCCGGCTTCCCTGTATACAAGGGAAAGGGTGCAAGGCTCCAGAGGGCTCTCATCAACTATTTCCTGGACAAGAATACCGCTGCAGGCTATCTGGAGGTTGAACCTCCCGTGATGGTGAATGCCGCATCCGGTTTCGGCACCGGCCAGCTTCCCGACAAGGAGGCTCAGATGTACTATGCCGGCCTGGACGATTTCTATATGGTCCCTACCGCCGAGGTTCCCGTAACCAACATCTTCCGCGACGTTATCCTGGACAAGGACCAGTTCCCCTGCAAGCTCACTGCCTATACTCCCTGCTTCCGCCGCGAAGCCGGTTCATACGGCAAGGACGTGCGCGGACTGAACCGCCTGCACCAGTTCGACAAGGTGGAGATCGTGCGTATCGAGAAGCCGGAGAACAGCTATGCCGCCCTGGACGAAATGGTCGCCCATGTGGAAGGCCTGGTGAAGGAACTCGGCCTGAAGTACCGTATCCTGCGCCTCTGCGGCGGCGATATGAGCTTCACATCGGCCATCACCTATGACTTCGAGCTTTACAGCGCGGCCCAGGGCAGGTGGCTGGAGATCAGCTCCGTTTCCAACTTCGAGAGCTATCAGGCCAACCGTCTGAAATGCCGTTATCGCGACGAAAGCGGCAAGATGCAGCTTGTGCACACTCTGAACGGCAGCTCGCTCGCGCTCCCGCGTGTTGTGGCAGCCCTTCTGGAGGACAACCAGAAAGAGGGATACATCGAAATCCCCGAAGTCCTTCGTCCTTACACAGGCTTCGATCGCATTGACTGACAATAAGATCATACTCGGAATAGACCCCGGAACCCAACTGCTGGGTTTCGGGGTCATCCGTGCCTCGGGCAGCAAGGCGGAATATGTGGACATGGGAATTCTGGACCTTCGCAAGGAAAAGGATCCCTATGCCAAGCTTTCTGCAATCTACGAGTGCATAAGCGAAGTGTGCAAGAGCTACCATCCGGACTGCCTTGCCATTGAATCGCCCTTTTACGGCAAGAATGCACAGGTGGTGCTCAAACTCGGCAGGGCTCAGGGTGCGGCGATGATAGCGGCATTGGAGCATGGGGTGGCTTCCGTAACGGAATACGCTCCCAGGAAGGCCAAGGAGGCCATTGTGGGAAACGGCGCCGCTTCCAAGGAACAGGTTCAGCTGATGCTGGAGAAAACCCTTGGGGTTAAGCTTCAGCCGGAGCATCTGGACGCAACTGATGCGCTGGCGATAGCCCTTTGCCATTATTTCGAACTTCGCAAGCCGGTTTCCACAGCTTCCGGACGCGGCGGATGGGCCGCTTTTTTAAAGGATCATCCGGATCGCATAAAATAATTGTGCGGGGATTAAACCTCCCCGCGCGCGATACGTCAAAGTATCTGTTAATGTAGTGTTTATGAACTCACGAATCAGAAGAATCATCGCCGTGATTGCCGCAGTGCTCGTTTCAATGGCACTTTCCCTGCAGGCATCGGCACAGTCCAGCCACAAGGTAAACCTGAAACTCGTCGATGCGGAAGACGGCGCTCCCGTCAGTTTCGCAACGGTTTCCATCACTGCCCAGAGGGGACAGCCCAAGTATGTGCTGTCGGATGCCGAGGGTCATGCCGTAGTGGAGAAGGTCAAGGCCGGCACATACACCCTGAAGGTGGAACTGCTGGGTTACAAGACTCTGTCAATGGAAATCACCGTGGGGAACGGGAATCTCGATCTCGGAGAAATCAGGATGGAGATGGATGCCCAGATGCTTGCGGGGGCCGAAGTAACCGCCGTTGGCAATCCGGTAATCATCAAGAAGGATACAGTGGAGTACAATGCCGCTTCGTTCCGCCCCACCGACAATGACATGCTCGTGGACCTTCTGAAGAAGCTCCCCGGCATCGAAGTGTCGGAAGACGGAACAATCACTTCCAACGGCGAGACCATCAGCAAGATCACCATCGGCGGAAAGACTTTCTTCCTTGACGATCCCCAGCTGGCAACCCAGAATATCCCCGCCAAGCTTATCGAAAAGGTGAAGGTGGTGAAGAAGAAGAGCGAGCAGGCGGAATTCACCGGTATCGACGACGGCGAGGATGAAACCGTCATCGACCTCAGTGTGAAGAAGGGCATGATGAACGGCCTGTTCGGCAATGCCATGGCGGGAGGCGGTCACGACATTCCGTCGGCCCCTCTTACCTTCAATGACGGCGACTGGCGCTGGCAGACGGCATTCATGGGCGGAAAGTTCTCCGAGTCCAGCCAGATCAGCGTTATCCTGAACGGCAACAACACTAATAACCGCGGTTTCAACGACATGTCCGGCAGCATGATGAATTCCATGATGGGCGGAGGCGGCCGCATGGGGCGCGGACAGGGCGGTTTCGGCCGGGGCGGCAACGGTATCACAACGTCCTGGATGGGCGGCGTGAACGGCACATGGGATCTTCTGGAGAATAAGATGGAACTCGGTGCCAACTACCTGTACAACGGAACCCTGAACAACGTCCTCGAGGAAACATACAAGGAAACCTATCTGGACGACTATACGCTCATTTCCAACAATAGCGGAAACAGCCGCACGTTCACCGACGGACACCGCTTCGGAATGCGCCTGGAGCACAAATTCTCCGAGAACACATCCATCATTTTCCAGCCCCAGTTCAATTTCGGTACTGGCAATTACGACCAGCTTTCGGAATTCAATACCCTGAGGGCCGATGATTCCGGCACGGCAAAGACCAACGACGGTTTTACGCACAATACGGGTAATAACCACAACTGGCAGACAAGGGGTTTCTTCCTGTTCCGCCAGAAGCTGGGCATGCCCGGGCGTACACTGTCGGTGAATGTGGACTGGAACCTGTCCAACAACTTCCTTGACGGGTACAACCAGTCGCTTACCAATACGGCTTTCGATGCCGACGGCGCCGCTACGGCAACGGATTTCGTTAACCAGAGGATAGACCAGGAAAGCCTTACCCGTGCCCTTGGCACCCGTATCGTATATACTGAGCCTTTGGGCAACTACTTCTACCTGGAAGGAAGCTACAACTTCCGCTGGAACAATTCGGAAAGCGAGAAGCTTGTCTATAACAGCGCTATACCTTATGATTATACTGTGAGCCCGGTATTCATGCAGTACCTTGCAAGCGGTGAGACGGCTGATGACACATATTCAAATACCATTGTCAACCGTTCCTTCAACCACAATATCGGCATGGCGCTCATGTATCAGAGAGAGAAGTTCCGTGCCCAGCTGGGTATGTCGGCTGTTCCCACCGACACATATAACAATACCAACGGCAAGACTTACGAGAGCCATGTATGGAACTTCGCTCCCCGCGCGATGGTGTTCTATGATTTCAACGACAACTCCAATGTGAGGCTGTTCTATTTCGGCCGCAGCAGCCAGCCCTCAACCTCGCAGCTGATGCCCGTGATGGACAATTCAAATCCTCTGTCGATGTCGCTGGGTAACCCGTACCTGCTGCCGTATTTCAACCACGGACTTCGCTCCAACTTCGAGTATTCCCTCAAGAAGAAGTTCTTCACCACCCGTGTCAACCTGGAAGGCAATTACACCCAGAACCCCATCACCAATGCGGTATGGTATGACATGAACGGCAGGAGCTATTCCTTCCCCGTGAACGGGAACGATACCTTCAACGGCAACATGAGGATTATGGTCAACGCCCCCATCGCCAGGTCAAGCTTCACCATTTCCAACGTTACCAGGCTGTCATACTCCAAGACGGGAAGCTATCTCGGTAAATCCTCCCTGGACATGAGTTCGTATTTCGACGCCAATCAGGAGTTCGATTACGAGGCATTCCATACCAATTACTTCAGCGGAAGGCATTTTGCCCCGGCATGGGAGAACGACTTCCAGACCAACACAACCCGTACCCTTGGCATCTTCGAGAGGCTCCGTGCTACTTACCGTTCAGACAATCTGGAAGTTATCCTTGGCGGCCGTACACGTTTCTCAAAGCCCTGGTACACCGTTCAGGCTGAAGTGGATCCCACATGGGCCAATCAGCTGAGCGCATCCGTGAACTGGACCGTGAGCTACAGGCTCGGACTGGAAGTGGGCTCGGATATCAACTATAACTGGTATGTGGGATATACTTCCCCTCAGCCTTCCGAACTGGTTTGGAACGCCACGATGCAGGTGCCTGTGTTCAAGCGCAAGGCTACCATCGCCCTCAAGGCCTACGACATCCTTGACCAGGCCAAGAACCTTACCGTCACCGATACTGAAAACTATCACCAGGAAGTGCTCAACAACACTCTGGGCAGGTACGTGATCCTGTCCTTCACCTGGAGGTTCGGCAACTTCGGAAAAGCGGGTGAGCAGATGCGTTCACGCATGAACGGACGCGGCCCGATGGGCGGCGGCCCCGGAGGCGGCGGTCCCCGCTTCTGATTAATCTATCGGCCTGTCTTTTTGGACGGGCCTTTTTTTATGCTGCGGAAAACTGCTGCGGCAAGCAGCAGGATGAATGAGAAGACGCCCAGCCTGCCGACTATGTCTCCGTATCGGACGAAGAAGGTTTTGCCGTCGTTAAGTGCGGCCTCTCCAGTGATGACGGCGGGCTCCCAGCACGGGCCTTTCTGGAGCACTTTCCCGTGGGGGTCGATGATGGCGCTTATGCCGGTGTTGGCGCAGCGTACCACTGTCCTTCCGGTTTCTATGGCGCGCAGGCGGCTGAAGGAGAAATGCTGCCTGTAGCCGGCGGTATCGCCCCACCAGGCATCGTTGGTTATGACGGTTATGACGGATGCGCCGTCACGTACATATCCTGCGCAGTAATCGCCGTACACGGATTCGTAACAGATGGGGACTCCAAGCCTGAACTGTTTGTCACCGCTGCTGAAGAGGAGGGATTTGGCAGGGCTTCCCTGATCCACGCATTTGCCCATAAGATTGCCGCCGAAGAGGTTCTCCAGAGGGACGAAGACCTTGGGATAAGGAGTTAGCTCTGTGCCGGGGACAAGCTTTCCCTTGTGGAAAATGTCGCACCTGCGGCTTGTGTCGGTGATTATGGCGGAGTTATGTGACTGATACCAAACGTGCTTGCGGTAACCGTCCACGACCGTTTCTCCCATATCGTAGGCAAGGAGGTTGGGGCGGCGCACCGAGTAGCTGCGGCTGTAGGCCGATACTCCGAAGAGGATATTGCACCGGGGATGTGCCGAGAGCCATTCCTGGAAGCGGTTGAAGGTTATGTTCTGGTCATAGTCTTCCAGGATAAACCGGTCTGTGAATGTTTCCGGGCCGATTATCAAACAGGGCTCTCCGTCGGAAATAAAGTCTTCCGCCATGCCCAGGAGTTCGATGAAGCGGTTGTCCTGGTCTTCGCGGGAGACGGCGCCGTGTTTTTCATAAGGGTCGAAGTTGGGCTGGACAAGGACGACCTTGACCTTGTCTCCATCGGCCTGTTTTGTGGGGATGCATGCCGACCAGATCATCGGCCCGAAAACAGCGATGACTGTTCCTGCGATTGCCGCGGCCCTGGCCTTGGAATTCCAGAGCTTGAATCTGCCCTCAAGAATGGATATAACCAGGCCGAAAATGGCAAGGTTGGAGATCCAGATCCAGAGCGAACCGCCCAGGTGGCCGGTGACCCTGTACCATTGGACGATTCCTGTGGTGTTGGCGAAAGAGTTGCCCAGCACCAGCCAGGGCCATGAAATCTCCGCTACGGAGAGATAATACTTTTCCCAGGCCAGCCAGGCCGATGCGAGAAGAAGGTAGGGGAGAACTCCGCCCAGACGGCGTTTGCTCCAGCGGAAGAGGCCGAAGACCAGCGACATCTGCAACGCGTTGGCTGCAATTGCGAAAATGGCTCCTCCGACTGTGGCGTTGGCCACCCACCATGTGGTTACTGCGTTCCAGAGCAGGAAGCAGAGGAAGTGCCACCACCAGATATGTTTTTTCCCGTTTTTGCCTGCGATGTAATCCATGCACAGCAGGGGAAGAAAGCCCACGAGGGCCACCCAGCCCGCACCGGGAGCCAGGAACGGCAGGCTCATGAGCAGGGTGAACAGGAGCGCCAGCAGGCAAAAGCTTATCGTTTCCTTCTTCATATGCGCAAAGGTATGAATTATTTTTCGTATATTCGCAGGTTAAATGATGCCAAATATGTCTGGGAAAATAAAAATGAACTGGATACTCAAGAACGTCCTTCTTGCGGCGGCAATCCTTCTTGGACTGTTCTTGATCGCGAAGGTGGGTCTTGACATTGTAACTCGTCACAACCGCACGGTAGAGGTCCCGGATTTCACCAACCTTACTGTGGAAGAAGCTGGCAAAGTTGCGTCCAAGGGCCATGTCGGGCTTAAAGTTACGGATTCCGTGTTCATCTACAGGCTGGGCGCCGGCGTGGTATACCGCCAGAATCCCCAGGCCGGATCGATCGTGAAGCGCGGCCGAAAGGTGTTCCTCACCATCAACTCTGTAGAGCCCAAAAAGGTATCAATGCCCAATCTGGTGGGCTATTCCATCCTGGAGGCCAAGGCGGAACTGGACAACCGCGGCCTGGTGCTGGGCAGGCTCACCTATAAGCCCGATATCGCAACCAACAGGGTACTACAGCAGCGTTCCCGCGGCAGGCTCGTTTCTCCCGGTGATCCCATCATCAGCGGTTCCACCATCGACCTTACTCTGGGACTTGGCCGTTCGGAGAGCACCACGCGCGTGCCCGTTGTAGTGGGCATGAAATACATTGCCGCAATAGACGCTCTGCACGACCGTTACCTCAATGTCGGCAAAGCCGTATTCGATTCGGGTATTCATACTTACGTTGATTCGGTTAACGCCGTAGTCTATAAGCAGGATCCGGAGAAATCCGTCAAGAAACTGGGTACGGAAGTCAAGCTCTACCTCACCCTGGATCCGGAAAAAGTCCCCAAGAAATAATGGACCGCAGCGGGGAAGAAGATCTCCTGTTTGAACATTTCCGTCTGACCGCCGACAAAGGGCAGGCGCCCCTGCGCGTGGACAAATTCATCGCCACGCACCAAGAGGGCACCTCACGCCACCGTGTGCAGCTGGCCATCAAGGCCGGATATGTGCTGGTGAACGATGCGGTGGCCAAGGCAAATACCATAATCCGCCCTCTGGATGTGATCCGCTTCGTGATGCCGTATGAGCGCCGCGGAGTGGAAATCCTCCCGGAAGACATCCCCCTGAACATCGTTTTCGAGGATGAGGACATGATCATCATCGACAAGCCCGCCGGAATGGTGGTTCATCCCGGTCACGGCAATTACGACGGCACCCTGCTCAACGCGCTGGCCTTCCATCTGGGCATTAAGCAGCTTGCCGATGAGGGTGATGAACGGATGGGGATGCTGGTTCACCGCATCGACAAGGATACCAGCGGGCTGCTGGTGGTTGCCAAGAATCCGGAGGCGCAGATGAATCTGGCGGCCCAGTTCTTTGACCACAGCATCGACAGGCTCTATACCGCGGTGGTATGGGGAAATATCGCCGAGGATGAGGGGACTATATCCGGCACCATCGGCAGGAATCCCAATGACAGGCTCAGGTTCCGCGTATTCGATGATCCGGAGAAGGGCAAGTGGGCCGTTACGCATTATCGCGTTCTGGAGCGATATGGCTTCATTACCGTGGTGGAATGCAGGCTTGAGACGGGGCGCACACATCAGATAAGGGTGCATATGTCCTCCATCGGCCATCCTCTTTTCAATGACGAGAGGTATGGCGGGGCGGAAATACGCCAGGGGACCATTTATGCCAAATACCGCCAGTTTATTAAGAATTGCTTTGAACTGTGTCCCAGGCAGGCTCTGCACGCACGGACGCTTGGTGTCACGCACCCCCGCACAGGTGAAAGGATTTCCTTCGAATCACCGCTTCCGCCGGACATGACAGGGCTGATAGCCAAATGGCGGGACTATGTGGCGGCCATGAAGTAAAAAAAGAGAGGAACTCTTACTCGAGCTTCTCTCCTTTTTCATTGAACATTTCATGTTGCAGGACCGTGAAGTCCGTGACTTCTTCGATGTTGAGTTTGATCTTGTACCTCTTGCGCCATTTGGCGAGGTAAGAGTTGAAGAAGCCGCGCTTCAGATAGGCGCCCAGGATGGGGCTGGTCTTGAGAGTGATGTTGCGCAGGCCCTTTTCTATTACGAAATAGGATATGCGCCTTTCAATTTCTTCGTCGATCACAACGCTGGACTGTATCTTTCCGGTGCCGTGGCACACGGGACACTGTTCCATGGTGTTGATCTCTGTTACGGGACGTATGCGCTGCCTGGTAATCTGCATAAGGCCGAACTTGGTGAGGGGCAGCACGTTGTGCTTGGCCCTGTCGGCCTCCATCAGGTCCTGCATGTATTTGTGGAGGTTGTTGCGGTGCTCGATGTTTTCCATGTCGATGAAATCCACGATCACTATGCCTCCCATATCGCGCAGGCGCAGCTGGCGGGCAATTTCTTCCGCGGCCATCCGGTTGACCTCGTAGGAGTTCTGCTCCTGGTCGTTGGTCTTGGTACGTATTCCGCTGTTTACGTCGATGACGTTGAGGGCTTCCGTGGTTTCTATGACCAGGTATGCGCCCTGACGCATCGGAACCACTTTGCCGAACGAACCCTTTATCTGACGCGTGACCTCGAAATGGTCGAAAATGGGCTGTTTGCCGTCGTACAGGTGCACTATCTTATCCTGTTCGGGAGAGATGAGCGAGATGTACTTCCGGGCTTCATCGGCCACCTTCGCATCGTTGATGTAGATGTTGGAGAAGGAGTCGTTCAGAAGATCCCTCAGGACCGTCGTGGTTTTGCTGTATTCGGTGAACAGCAGCTGGATGGTCTTGTCCTTTGCAATTTTCTGCCATGAGCTTTCCCATTTCTGGATGAGGGACTGGGTTTCGTTCACCAGGGTGGCGGCGTTCTTGCCCTCTGCGGCGGTGCGGATGATGGCACCGTAGTTCTTGGGAAGTATGCTCTTGACAAGTGTCTCAAGACGGCGTTTCTCCTCCTTGGAGCCGATCTTCTGCGAGATGGACACCTTTTCCGCGAAGGGGAGAAGCACTACGTTTCGTCCTGCCAATGAAATTTCCGCAGTCAGTCTTGAACCTTTGGTGGAAATCGGCTCCTTGACAATCTGGGCGATCACCATCTGTCCGGGGCTCAGTATCCCTTCGATGCGGCCCTCCTTGGGGAGGGGAGCTCCAAGTTCGATTCCGGCGTACAGGTCCGTGGGATTCACGTTCTTGTTGAGCCGCTTTACGAACTGGTCGAAGGCGTTGAAATACAGGCCCAGGTCAAGATAATGGATGAAGGCTTCCTTCTTGTCGCCGATGTCCACAAAGGCAGCATTGAGGGAGGGAAGGATTTTCTTCACTCTTCCGAGGTGGACGTCACCTACGGAGAAATTCTCCCCAGTGCTGGACTCCGTGTTGTACTCGATCAGCCTGTGGTTCTCCATCAGGGCGATGTGTACGCTTGTCGGCTTTACGTCGACGATAAGATCCTTGTCCGGTTTCTCAGACTCCATCGGGAAATTTGATTAGTACATGACAAAAGGGCCTCCGGAATGTCCGGCCGGCCCTTTGCTTTCATTTGGGTGGGACTGCTAAAATGGCAGACTCGGCTGGAAGTATTGATTACTTCTTCTTGTGTCTGTTCTTGCGCAAGCGCTTTTTACGCTTGTGCGTTGCCATTTTATGTCTCTTTCTCTTTTTACCGCTAGGCATAATTAAATATTGTTTGGTGATTTATTTCTCCTTCACCGCGTTGACGAACACCTTTGCGGGCTTGAAAGCCGGGATGTTGTGAGCGGGGATGGTGATGGTGGTATGTTTTGTAATATTGCGTGCGGCCTTCTCTGCGCGGCGTTTGATGATGAAACTGCCGAAACCACGGAGATAAACGGGCTCACCAGCGATGATGGAACCCTTGACGACCTTTGTGAATTCTTCGATCACGTTAAGTACCTGTACTTTCTCAATACCGGTTGCCTTTGCAACTTCACTGACAATGTCTGCTTTAGTCATAATTCAAAAAATATTATTATGTGAGTTAGTTTATGTGCCTTTTGTAAAACGGGATGCAAATTTAGGCTATTTTTTTTGATTTTCAAAACCTTGGCTGTCCTTTTTTCAAAATTCGGCCTTTGGCATAATGATTGACCATATAGTGCCCACGGATTTAACAGGAGTGTTTTCTGCCATTTTGGCAGTAAGGCGCTTCCGTGCACATACAGGACTTATGAAGAACAACAAAGATATGCTTTCCCCGGCCTCGATGGAGGTGAATATAATGCCCGTGATGGGGGAGGGGCTGATCAATGTGGACGAGAATACTCTTCCGGACGCGATTCCCGTTCTTGCGCTGCGCAATGCGGTGGTTTTCCCGGGAACGGTGTTTCCCGTCACCATCGGCCGTACCAAGTCGGTAAGGCTGGTGCGCGACGTGGAGTCCAAGGACGGGCTCCTCGGTGCCGTGCCGCAGACGGATGTTAACGTGGAAGAACCTACGGAGCAGGACCTTTACAAGTTCGGCACCGTGTGCAAGGTGGTGAAAACCCTGGAGATGCCGGACGGTTCCATCACCGCCATACTCCAGGGCGTGAAGAGGCTGGAAATGGACGGAATCATTTCCTATGAACCTTATATCGTGGCCAGGGTGCACTACCGCGAGGATATTAAGGATGAAATGCCTGCCGATGAGAAAAAGGTGCTTATGGAGTCGCTCAAGGAGAAGGCGGCGCAGATTGTGCGGTCTTCGTCGTTCGTGCCCAAGGAAGCCGTGGGGGCGCTCATGTCCATCGACAGTTTCCGATTCCTGGTGAACTTCATCGCCACCACCATTGAGGTGGAGAACTTCCAGGACAGGGCGGCGCTGCTTCAGTGGGATCATCTTTCGGAGAGGGGAATGGCTCTCCTGAAGCTTCTGGACACCCAGATGCGACTGCTCCAGATCAAGCAGGAAATCAACCAGAAGGTGAAGTCGGACATCGACCAGCAGCAGAGGGAATACTACCTTAACAACCAGCTCAGAACCATTCAGGAAGAGCTTGGAATGGACGAGGGGGAGGAATTTGCCAAGCTGCGCCAGAGGGCCGATGCCAAGAAGTGGTCGAAGGAAGTGAGGGAGGTCTTCGACAAGGAGATGGCCCGCCTGGAGAAGTTCAACCCGTCTTCTCCGGACTACAGCATACAATATAATTATGTGCAGTTCATCCTGGACCTGCCGTGGGGTGAGATGTCGGACGACAATCTGGATCTCCGCAATGCCCGCAAGGTCCTGGACGAGGACCATTTCGGCCTTGACCAGGTGAAGGACAGGATTATCGAATACCTTGCAGTGCTTAAGCTCAAGGGCAATATGAAATCGCCTATCCTGTGCCTTTGGGGGCCTCCCGGAGTGGGCAAGACGTCGCTCGGAAAGTCCGTCGCGAGGGCTCTCGGGCGCAAATACGTGAGGATCTCGCTGGGCGGAATGCACGACGAGGCGGAGATCCGCGGCCATCGCAAAACCTACATCGGCGCACTGCCGGGACGTATCCTCAGCGGCATCCAGAAGGCCGGAACTTCCAATCCGGTGATTGTGCTGGACGAGGTGGACAAACTTGGGGCCGATTTCAAGGGCGATCCTTCCAGCGCTCTGCTGGAGGCCCTGGATCCGGAGCAGAACTCAACGTTCCATGACAATTATCTGGATATCGACTACGACCTGTCCAACGTGCTTTTCATCACAACCGCCAACGGTATTTCCACTATCCAGGCGGCCCTGAAGGACAGGATGGAGATGATAAACGTTACCGGATACCTGGCCGAAGAGAAGCTGGAAATAGCAAAGAATTTCCTTATCCCCAAGCAGTTGAAGGAGCATGGCCTGAAGGAGGGCGAACTGTCCATCGACAAGCCTGCGCTTGCGGAAATCGTGGAGAGCTATACCCATGAATCGGGCGTGCGTGGCCTAGAGAAGCAGATTGCAAAGATAGCGCGTGTAACCGCCAAGAAGATTGCGATGGAGGAGGAGTATCCCCGGGTGGTTAAGAAGGAGCACCTGAAGGAATATCTGGGACTGCCAGTGTCGTTCCACGACAAGGTGAAAGGAAACGAAGGCCCCGGTGTGGTAACAGGCCTGGCCTGGACGGAACTTGGCGGTGAAATCCTTTTCGTGGAGAGTTCCGTGTCCGGCGGCAAGGGGAACCTGTCCATGACGGGTAACCTTGGCGACGTGATGAAGGAGAGCGCCCAGATAGCATGGCAGTACATAAAGGCTCATCCCGAAATGGCGGGAATGACTACCGAACAGTTCATGGCAAAGGATATCCACGTGCATGTTCCGGAAGGCGCGGTGCCCAAGGACGGTCCGTCGGCGGGTATCACCATGGTTTGTTCCATGGTATCGGCACTTCGCGGCCAGGGCCTGAAAAAGGGCTATGCCATGACGGGAGAAATGACCCTCAGGGGCCGCGTACTGCCGGTTGGAGGCATCAAGGAGAAGATCCTGGCGGCCAAGCGCGCAGGTGTCCATACGATAGTTTTATCGGAGGACAACAAAAAAGATATTGAAGATATCAAGGAAATTTACGTAAAAGGTCTTACCTTTGTGTATGTGAAAAATATCGGCGACGTAATCGCAGCCGTATTTTAACGACGACACAATGGACGTAAAGATAGAAAAGAGTTGGAAAGACGCACTCGCCGGCGAATTCGAGAAACCGTATTTCGCGCAGCTGGTGCGCTTTCTTCATGAAGAGAAGGCTGCCGGAAAGGTGATATATCCTCCCGGCGGCAGCATCTTCAGGGCCTTCGAGCTCACTCCTCTGCCTTCCGTGAAGGTGGTTATCCTGGGGCAGGATCCGTATCATGGCCCGGGGCAGGCCATGGGGCTGTGTTTCTCGGTTCCCCGCGGAGTGCCTGCACCGCCGTCGCTGGTGAATATCTTCAAGGAGATTGAAAGCGACCTTGGTGTCCATATGAGCGGCAGCCCGGATCTGGAGAAGTGGGCAAGGCAGGGGGTGCTCCTCCTGAACACCGTGCTCACCGTGCAGGCCGGGGCTCCCACTTCACACAGCCGGATAGGCTGGCAGGAGTTTACGGACGCCGTTATCCGTACTGTGTCGGAGAAGTGCTCCGGTGTGGTTTTCCTTTTATGGGGCAGGTACGCTCAGACGAAGGCTGAGCTTATCGACCATTCCAGGCATACGGTCCTGATGGCCGCGCATCCTTCGCCTCTGGCCCGCGGTGCGTTTTTCGGCTGCAGGCATTTTTCCAAGACGAATGAAATCCTAAGGGGGGAGGGACTCGCCCCCATCGACTGGCAATTATGAAGACAAAAGCCTTGTTCCCCGGCTCGTTCGACCCTTTTACCGCCGGGCATCTGAATATCCTGAAAAGGGCGCTCACCATGTTCGACGAGGTGGTGGTTGCCGCCGGTATCAACCAGGATAAACGCGGTTTCTTCTCGATGGAGAAGCGGCTGGACATTATCCGCCAGGCCACTGCCGGGCTGGAGGGAGTGTCAGTGGTGGAGTATGACAAACTCACCATCGACCTTTGCCGTGAAATGGGTGTGCATCATATCGTGAGGGGAGTGCGGAACATGATCGACTTTGAAACCGAGCGGTCCATTGCCGATGCAAACCGCCGGCTGGCTCCCGACGTGGAGACAATAATCATCCCTACAGCGCAGGAGTTTGCGCATATTTCGTCATCGGCCGTAAGGGATATCCTCCGCCACGGGGGAGACTATTCGGCCTTTATTCCCGAAGGAGTCAAGCTATGAAAAAGATTCTGAGCGTTATGGCTGCGCTGCTTCTGGCCGGCGCGGTTTGGGCACAACAGGCCGATACTTCCCGCTTCGCCGCCCTTGGCGCCAAGCTGGAAGAGTATTTTGTGGCTCTCCGCGGGGAAAGCGCACAGGTTCAGAACCAGGAGGTGGATTTTATCATTTCCTCCTGCACTGACCCTGAGGTGAAGCAGTGGGTGGCCCTGTATGTCTATGACCATTATCTCAATTCCAAGATCATGGGAGAGGAGGCGGTTGCGGTTCATACGGCAAAGGAGTGGTTCCTCAGCGGTAAGGTGCCCATGGCCAGCGACATCGACCTTATGAATGCGAAGATCTTCGTCCAGTTCAACGAGAATTCGCTGGTTGGGATGAAGGCTCCGGTGATGGAGCTGAAGGATTCGCGCGGGGCACTGGTTACGGCTCCCCAGGCCGGCCGGTATGCCGTGCTGTATTTCTATGATACGTCGTGCGCTTCGTGCAAGGTGGAATCGGCACTTCTTAAGAATTATCTGTCTTCCAATACTTTCCCGCTGGATTTTTATGCGGTGTATGTTGGCTCGGACGCTGCTGCCTGGAAGCGTTACCGGGAGAATGAACTTGATGTGCCCGGTGCCGTGCATCTGTGGGACCCTGATATGGATTCCGATTTCCAGATGCAGTATGGCGTGCTCCAGACGCCCCAGATGGTGTTCGTGGGCAAGGACGGTGTTATTCTGGGCAGGAAGCTGGACACTCCCGCGCTGGGAACGCTCATTTCCCGCGAAAGGGGTGGGGAGGAGTACAGTTACGGCTCGCAGGACCAGATGGATTTCATGTCCAGGCTCTTCGCCCAGTATGGTGAAGACCTTTCGGCGGAGAGTGTTGAAGAGGTTGCAGCCAGTATCGCAGAACGCACTCTCGGCGAGGGCGATATGGATCTGTATAAGCAGATCGAGGGAGACCTGCTGTATTTCCTGTTCGGGCAGTCGAATGAGGCTCTGAAGGCAGGTGCGCTGCCGTTTATCGACAAGTATATTCTTGGAACTACCGATATCTGGACGACGTCATCGGACACCCTGAATGTCATATCCCTGGCGGAGATGATGAAGGGACTGCTTTCCCGTACTCCGGTTGGTTCCACCGTTCCTGATATTACCGTGCCGGGCGTGTTGCGCCGCAGGCCGTGCATATTCCGCAAGGGTACTAAGGAGGGGAATTTCCGCCTTGTGAAGGTGGGGGCCGCTTATGTGGTGTTCTACAGCGAGGGCTGCTCCTCCTGCCAGGAAACCCTGGCGGCTGTGGACGGGCTCATTTCACGTGAACGCAAGGCAAAGGTGCTTCTGGTGAACATGGATGCGATAATGGCATCGGATCCGGAACTGGGGGCCAAGCTTCTGGATACTTTCGACCTGTCGGTGATGCCGCTGGTCATCAAGCTGGGGAAGGGCGGAGTGATCGAGCACAAATACCTGAATCTATAATATGGCAAGAAAAAAGACAAAACTGCCCGTCAGCGGCGTGGATCCGGATTTTCTGGCGAAGCAGAGGCAGGCGATGCTTAGGCGTCACCGTTATGTCCTTTACCTGAACGACAACGAAAAGGCGGTGATTGAGTCGTATTGCGAGCGTTTCAACACGGCGAAGGGAAAATCGGCCATCATGAGGGGGATGATCATGGAGATGATGATGGAAGAGCTGGATATCAACCACCCCACCTTGTTCTGAGTTATGGTTGGCGACGATTTCAAGATAATTGCCGATGAGGCCCTGGAGGGCGGCGGAAGGCATATCAGCGCGCAGCCATCGGCCCTTGTGTGCTCCCGACAGATCGATTTCGACATCGTGGACGGGAAGATTCACAACCTCCGCTATGTGGGTGGATGTCATGGCAATCTGCAGGCGCTGGGAGCGTTGCTGGAAGGCCAGAGCGTGGATTACGCTTTCGAGAGGCTGTCGGGAATCAACTGCAAGGGGCGCGGCACTTCATGTTCCGACCAGCTCGTGCGCATAATGCGCAGTTTGTATATTTGAATTATTTGAGGTAAATTTGCGCCCTCATTCTTGAGATGTGGTGTAATGGCAGCACAAGGGATTTTGGTTCCCTTAGTCAGCGTTCGAATCGCTGCATCTCAACTTTTTTTATGTTTCTATGGGAAGAATAATCCTTACCGGCGACCGTCCTACCGGAAAACTCCATCTGGGCCATTATGTGGGCTCTCTCCGCAACCGTGTAATCATCCAGAACACCTGGGAATATGACAGGATGTTCGTGTTCATTGCCGATGTGCAGGCCCTCACGGATAATGCCGACAACCCCGAGAAGGTGCGTCAGAACATCATTGAGGTGGCCCTGGACTATCTGTCCTGCGGCCTGGACCCTTCCAAGGTTACGATTTTTATCCAGAGCATGATTCCGGAACTGCACGAGATGACGCAGTTCTTCTCCAATCTTGTAACGGTTCAGAGGCTGCAGCGCAACCCTACCGTGAAGACGGAGATGGCTCTCCGTGGCTTCCACGACGGAGCGGAGGATGACAACCGCCGCGGGCTTCCCGTGGGATTCTTCACCTATCCCATCTCCCAGGCTGCCGATATCTGCGCTTTCAAATCCACAACCGTTCCCGTGGGTGCCGACCAGGAGCCCATGCTGGAGCAGTGCCGCGAGATTGTGCGCAGTTTCAATTCCACATACGCACCAGTGCTTGTGGAACCGGAGATTTACCTTCCGGAGAACATGGTTTGCCGCAGGCTGCCCGGCACTGACGGCAAGGCAAAGATGTCCAAGAGCCTTGGCAACTGCATCTATCTTTCCGATGATCCCAAGGAGATGGAGGCGAAAGTGAAGTCGATGTTCACGGATCCCGGGCACCTCCGCGTGGAAGACCCGGGTAAAGTTGAGGGCAACTGCGTGTTCACCTATCTGGATGCGTTTGCAGAGCCCGGTGACTTTGAGAAGTACTGGCCGGAGTACGCATCCCTGGACGAGGTGAAAGACCACTACCGCCGCGGCGGCCTTGGTGACATGAAGTGCAAGAAGTTCCTAATCAACGTCCTGCACGACCGCCTCCAGCCCATCCGCGAACGCCGTCACTTCTACGAGCAGGACATTCCCGGCGTGTACGAGATTCTCCGCAAGGGTTCCGAGGCCGCACGTGAAGTCGCCGCCCAGACTCTCCACGAGATGAAGGACGCGATGAAGATCAACTACTTCGACGACGCCGCCCTGATTGCGGCCCAATCTGAAAAAT
>JAGAAY010000078.1 GCA_017615065.1 Bacteroidales bacterium
GGCAGCCGTCTACGGTGCCAAGGCCGCCTTCGGCGTAGTGCTGGTCACCACCAAATCCGGCGGAGACAATGAAGGACATGCCAAGGTGAACTACAGCAGCCGCCTGGGTTGGTCCTCCCCCACCACATCCACCGACTGGGAAACCAGAGGTTACGACGTGGTGCGCACCACCAACTTTTTCTCGGAGAATTACGACGGCTCGCAGCAGATCAAATACACCGAAGACGACATGATCGAGCTGTGGGCCAGGCGAAACGACGTAACGGAGAACCCCGCCAGGCCGTGGGTGGTGCTTGACGATGCCAACAACGGCTACAAGTACTATGCGAACACCGACTGGTGGCATTATTTCTTCAACGACGAGAAACCCACGCAGAACCACAACATTTCGTTCCGCGGCGGCACCAAGACCATCAAGTACTTCCTGTCGGCTAATTACAACCAGGAGCAGGGTATCTTCCGCCAGAACCCGGACCAGTACAACAAGTACAACCTGCGCGCACGTTTCTCGTTCGATGCCAAATCCTGGCTGAATATCAGCAACAATACCGCATTTTACTCATCCACGTACACCTATCCCGGCCTGGCCGATATGGACGACACGTTCTACAAGTGTACGGCCGGATACTTCTCCTTCATGACTCCTACAACGCCTGAAGGAACATACATCTACAAGAACAATCACGGCGGCGGCGGTCAGACCATCCTCGGAAACCTGGCCAATCCGGACTTTGTGAACAGGAGAAGGACCAGCAACCTCACCAATACCACCGAGGTTACCATCAAGCCTGTCAAGCCTCTTGAGATCAGGGGTAATTACACTTATTCCTATAATACTTACTCCCAGCTGAACCGTTCCGTCAACGGCACGTTCGCCTCTACGACGCGGATGAAGTCGGAACTCATCACAACAGGTGACAACGTGGACAAGCTGGCGGAGCAGATGCAAACCATCGACATGCATACCTTAAACCTGTATGCCACCTACACCGATACGTTTGCCGATGCCCACAACCTGAAGCTGATGGCCGGCGGCCAGTACGAGTATTACTATCACAAGAAACTGTCGGCAACCGCCTACAATCTCATGTCGGAGGAACTGAACGACCAGGGCCTTGTGAGTTCAATTCCCCAGCAGATCTCCGGCCCCATCGTGGGCGGAGACGGAGCCACCGCCACTATCCTGTACGACTACAAGAGGATGGAAACCGGCGGCGGCCAGAGCGAATATGCGCTGCTTGGTTTCTTCGGCCGTGTGAACTACGACTACAAGGGCAAATACCTGGTGGAACTGAGCGGCCGATATGACGGCACCTCCCGTTTCCCCAGCGGCCAGCGCTTCGGTTTCTTCCCTTCCGGCTCACTGGGATGGAGGGTTTCCGAGGAGCCGTTCTTCGCACCTCTCAAGAGCTGGTGGAACGACCTTAAAGTGAGGTTCTCGTACGGAAGCCTCGGCAACCAGCAGGTTGGTTATTACGATTATATCCGTTCCGTAAGCTTAGGAAAGCAGTCTTATCTGTTCGGCGGCGACAAGTCGGCCACAGCAACCTTCGGCGATCCCGTTGCCGGCAACCTTACCTGGGAAACGGTACAGCAGAAGAACCTTGGTCTGGACATGGCATTCCTGGACAACAAGATCACGTTCACCGGGGAGGCCTATATAAGGGACACCAAGAACATGCTCACCACCGGCAAGGCACTTCCTTCGGTGTATGGAGCATCGGCCCCCAAGACTAACAATGCCGACTTGCGCACCCTGGGATATGAGCTTGCGCTTACCTACAGGAACAGCTTCATGCTCCTGGGCAAGCCCTTCGACTACAGCTTCTCGGGAACTTTCAACGATTTTATCGGCTACATCACCAAGTTCGACAATCCCACCAAGGATCTGGATACCTATTACGTGGGAATGCGCTACGGCGAGATCTGGGGATACATCACCGACGGCTATTTCGCTTCGGATGAAGAAGCCGCCAATTATCCCGTGGACCAGTCCCCCATCAATACTATTATATATGGTAACGGCGGCCTCCGTGCGGGTGACCTGAAATATGTCGACCTCGACGGTGACAATATTATCAGCACCGGCGCCAATACTGTGGATAAACCCGGCGACCGCAAGATCATCGGCAACTCGCAGCCCCGTTACCAGTATGGCGCCACATTGTCGTTCAACTGGAACGGCATCGACTTCTCGGCGTTCTTCCAGGGCGTGGGCCGTCAGGACTGGTACCCCAGCTCCGATGCCCGTTACTTCTGGGGCCTTTATGCACGTCCTTTCTCCTCCTGGATCCAGAAGGATTTCATCGACAGATGCTGGAGCGAGGATAATCCCGACGCATACTTCCCGCGTCCCCGCGCATACATCGCTTTCGACAGCAAGGGTAAGCGGTCCCTGGCCGCAGTGAACGACAGGTACCTTCAGAACCTCGGCTACTGCCGTCTGAAGAACCTCACTGTGGGTTACACCATTCCGGAGAACATCACGAAGAAGGTGAGCATCGAATCCCTGCGCGTGTACTTCTCCGGTGAAAACCTCGCTTACGTCTCCCCAGGGCTCCACTGCGACTACATCGACCCCGAGGCCGCAGCCAAGACGGCAGGCAAATACCCCGTCTACCCCTGGCAGAAGACATTCATGTTCGGTATTGACATAACCTTCTAATGACTGGGCATATGAAAGCAATCAAACATATCGTTATCATATTGGGCGTTTCCCTGAGCATGGCATCATGCGAGGGCATACTGGACAAATTCCCCCTGGACAAGCTCTCCCCCGAGACATTCCTTTCTACGGAAACGGAGATCAAGGCATATACCAATACGTTTTATCCCATGCTGCCCACAGGCTTCTACAGCGACGGGCAGAGCGACGCCGTTACCGGCAGGATCCTTTCGAACGAAATGAAGGGAGGCCGCGCCA
Organism: Bacteroidales bacterium; assembly: GCA_017615065.1. Taxonomy (GTDB): domain Bacteria; phylum Bacteroidota; class Bacteroidia; order Bacteroidales; family UBA932; genus Cryptobacteroides. The sequence goes on from JAGAAY010000078.1 coordinate 2,924, forward strand.
TCGATTCCGGCGACAGCGGATGGAAATGGGTATACCTGCGCAGAATCAACACATTCCTGGAGTATGCCGATAACTGCAAGGACGAGCAGCTCAGGAAACAATATGTGGCCTTGGCCCGTTTCTTCCGCGCATATTTCTATTTCGAGAAGATCAAACAGTACGGAGATGTTCCGTGGTACGACCACACGCTCGGCTCGGATGATCCGGATCTGTACAAACCCAGGGACAGCAGGGAACTTGTCATGGACAAGATGATCGAGGATATCGACTATGCCATCAACAATCTCCCCTCCGCCCACTCGGATTATACAATTACAAAATGGACGGCGCTGGCACTGAAATCGCGCTTCTGCCTGTTCGAGGGCACCTTCCGCAAATATCACGCGGGAGCAGTAACTCTCCAGACACTGCCGGCCGATGCCAAGCCATACACCTACTACCTTGAACTGGCTGCCGATGCCGCCGACAGATTCATCGCGTCCAGCGGCTACTCGATCTACAGCAACGAGGGTCCCGACGCCAGCTACATCGGCCTGTTCACCAAGTATAACATCTCCGACGGAATCAACAGGGAGGTTATCCTGGGCAGGGACTACAATATTGAATACGACGTAAAGCACACGGCCAATTCCGACTATCTGTCAACGACTTTGAACATGTGGAGCATAACCAGGAAGGTGGTTGCCAGTTATCTGATGAAGGACGGAACCCGCTTCACCGACAAGCAGGGCTGGGAAACCATGAGTTTTGTCGATGAGGTGAAAGACCGCGATCCCCGTCTGGCCCAGAGCATCCGCACACCCGGCTACTGCCGTCTGGGGACCGACACAAAGATCGCCCCGAGCCTCAAGACAACCACCACCGGATACTGCCCCATCAAGTATTTCATGGGACCGGCCGATGACACCTATCAGCAGTCCTACTGCGACTTCATCCTCTTCCGCGCCGCCGAAGTGTACCTGAACTATGCCGAGGCCAAGGCGGAGATGGGAACCTTAACCCAGGCCGATATCGACAGGTCCATCAAGCCTCTTCGCGACAGGGTGGGAATGCCCAACCTGAACTTGGAGGCCGCCAACGCGGATCCTGACCCTTATCTCATGGCTGCGGCAACCGGTTATCCCAAGGTTTCTCAGAAGAACAGCTCCAACGTGGGCGTTATCCTGGAAATTCGCCGCGAGAGAACAATCGAACTCCTGGGTGAGGGCTTCCGTTACTACGACATCGTCCGCTGGGCCGAGGGCCACGCCTTCGACCAGACTATCCTGGGCATGTATTTCCCCGGTGAAGGTTCGTACGACCTTGACGAAGACGGGGATAACGACATAACTATTTACAGCGGCGACAAACCCGCCGACAGCGCCAAGGATGCATTCAAGATCGGCACTGACATCTTCCTCACCGAAGGCACCTCCGGATGCGTTGACGCATACTATGGCGTCCGTAATGGATGGACATGGGACGAAGGGAAAGACTATTACTACCCTATTCCCATCGAGGACCGCTCCCTCACTCAGGGTGCTCTCACGCAGAACCCCGGCTGGGTTGACGGCCTGCCTTTTTAGATTATTCAATTATTAATCAATACCATTATGAAAAGAATTCTGTTTTTGAGTTTGATTCTCATCCCCTGTCTCCTCACGGTTTCCTGTAAGGAGAAAGAAA
>JAGAAY010000079.1 GCA_017615065.1 Bacteroidales bacterium
AAAACCCTTCTCGTAACCGGCGCATCCGGTCTCATCGGCGGCGCCGTGGTGGACCTTGTCAAAGCCAACTGTCCCGGATGCCGCATAATTGCCGGCGGAAGGAACGCTGAGCGCATGCAAAAACGTTTCAGCGGCGTTAAAATCTGGGCTCAGGACCTTTCACGGATCAAAGCGGAAGACATCCCCGGCTTCGACTTCGCCATCCACGCGGCAGGCGGCGCAAATCCCGCACTGTACAGCAAACAACCGGTAGAGGTAATCACCACCGCATTCCACAGCCTGGAGGCCCTGCTGAAGAAAGCCGGTAAAAACCGCGTCCTATATGTATCCTCCGATGAAGTATACGGCCAGTGCAGCCAGCCTGTGATAACGGAGCAGGACAGCGGATACGTAGACTGCACCGCTCCCCGCTCCTGCTATCCGTCAGTCAAGCGTGTCTGCGAGAGCCTCTGCGCGTCATTCGTATCCGAATATGGAGCCGATACGGTAACAGTTCGCCCCTCTCACGTATACGGCCCGTATTTCACGGAACAGGACAACCGCGTATACGCCCAGTTCATCCGCAACGCCATCAAAGGAGAAGACATAGTAATGAAAAGCTCCGGAGAGCAGATGCGCTCCTGGTGCTACAGCGTGGACTGCGCCGCCGCCATCATTACCGTGCTCCTGAACGGACAAACCGGAGAAGCGTACAACATAGCCGACAACGGCGCGGAATTCTCCATCCGGCAGCTTGCCGATATGGTCGCCGCAATCTCCGGCTGCAAAGTGCGCATGGAGTGCCCTGCGCAGGAGGAGAGCAAAGGCTACAACCCCGTCACTCGCTCCATCCTCTCCACGGCCAAACTGCAAAGCCTTGGCTGGAGCCCCCTGAAATCATCGGCACAGGAAAAAATTGCCGCAACAATATCCACTCAAAAACTACTGTAGATGGAACTCACCGAGACCAGGCAAATCCAGGACGTCGTATTGGGCATCCTCAAAGAATTCGACAGATTCTGCCGATCCAACGGCATCCGCTATTCTCTGGCAGGCGGCACTCTGCTCGGAGCCGTAAGGCACAAGGGTTTCATCCCCTGGGACGATGACGCCGACATAATAATGCCCCGCCCCGACTATGACCGTTTCGTGGAACTGTACAGCAGGAACGAAGGCCGATACCGCCTCCTCACCTATGCCCCCGGCGAAGAGCACTGGTACGTGAACTGCTACTCCAAGATGGAAGATTCATGGACGATGTGCCAGGACAAGGGCTTCATGGGCAAGCATTTCGGATTGAACGTGGACATCTTCCCCATCGACGGAGCTCCGGAAGATCCAAAGCTTCAGAAGAAGATGTGCCGCACGATAGTCCACTACAAGCGCAGGGTGGTTCATCGTCAGAAACCCGTCTACAGCCTGCTCCGTCCGCATCAGGGCGCTCCCCTGGCAGTAATCCAGGCCCATCTCCACTCCATGGAGTACTGGCTGGACAAGTGCCAGGAGCTGCTTCACACCTACGACTTCAACACCAGCAAATACGCCGGAGCCCTTTGCGGCATGTACGGAATACGCGAAGTATTCCCCCAGAGCATCTTCACGGAATTCACAGATTACGAATTCGAAGGCGTTCCCCTCATGGGGATAAAAGATGCCCACACCTACCTCAAATCCCTGTACGGCGATTACATGAAACTTCCCCCGGAGAGCGAGCGCCAGGCCGGTCATCATCTCCAGGTTACGCTTCAGGAGCCGGAAGAATCATAGGAAAGGATACTCCTTGAAAACAGACCTGTCGTAGAGCATCGCCCACCATCGGGCCTTGCCCAGCAGCCGCCTGTGAAAACGCCTCAGAGGCGAAGCTTCCAAAGCATCTTTATAATAGGAATACAGGTCCAGCAAATTGCGCATCGACTGTCTGCGCCGGCTTGCCCTGGATTTTTTGGTCATCGCCCCGGAATTGTCGCAGCGGTAATGATACAGCGGCTCCGGAAGGCGCACCAGGCTCGAAGCCCTGTCCAGCAGCTGCACAGCCTGGACCATATCCTCATGAAGGCCATGGAATGGGAAGAATATTTCGGGCCGATAAAGGCTCCTGCGCCAGAACTTGAGCCATAGCGCCGCATGGGCCTTATGGGCGAAAATCGCCTCTGCAAAGGCCTGGGGCGATGAATAAACCTTATCGGTAATAACCCTGCTCCGACCCCCGCCGAACTCTTTCCAGGCGAAAAAATACACCACATCGGCCTTGCTCTTCTCCGCCTCGGCAACTAGTTTCTCCACAGCGTCCGGTTCCAGCCAGTCGTCGGAATCCACGTTCAGGACATACTCCCCCGTGCACAGGCCGATGCCGGTTTTGCGTGCCTGGGGCAAACCTCCGTTTGCCTTGTCAACAATCTGGACGTTACGGCCGGGGTAGCGCGCAATCACATCGGCAAGCACTTCACGGGAACGGTCCTGCGTTCCGTCGTTCACGAAGATAAACTCGATGGAAGGATATGTCTGGCCCAGCAGCGATTCCGCGCACTGCCCGATATATGCCTCCACATTATAGAAAGGCACCACTATGGAGACCAGAGGCGTCAAAGTTCGTATCCGCTCTTGAAGTGGAACAGTGAGGCAAAGCCGTCCTTCATGCGCTCCCTGGTGTACATGTATCGCATACGGGGCATCTCAACATCGTTGATGCACACGAAGTTGCGCCTGGGTTTGAGCAGATACTTCACTATATCGTCGGCAGTTGTGATTGCAAGGGAGAAATGCTGATGCGATATGCGCCTTGACACGGCAATATGCTTGAAGAACATATAGTCCGAGAAGAAATACTGGTTGTAGTTGCCGGGTTTACGCACCGGTGAAAGAGTTGCCAGAATCTCCTTTTCGCACACGGCGAAGGCCTCCTCGCATGCGCTCTTCAAAAACGGTGTAACGGAATGCTGGGGCCTGTAATACCAGGGCCTTACCGGCTTGCCGGCAGCCTTGCGGGCCAGATTGCAGGAATCCCTGCACAGGCGGCTGAAATCGCCCACGCGGGACAGTTCCAGAGACATCTGCTTGGCAGGCTTGCCTCCCGGGAACAGATCGGTTTCCTTCACCGGACGCACCGGGAACACATCGTCGTTCATGTACACATACTTTTCTCCAAGGCCGGGGATGCGGTGAAGGAACATTTCAATCATGGAAGCATTGAACGTCGGCAGATACTTCTCCGGAATGAAGTCCTTATGGTAAACGATGGTCACTTTGCTCCTGTCCAGCCATTCCGGCACCTGGCTTTCCCGTGATACCACAAGGAAAACCCTGTCGATGAAGGGCATGAAGGTTTCTATTCCACGGAACAGGAAGGGCAGGGTGCCCCAGTCGCGGAAGCGCTTGGAGAGCATCGGCTCACCTGCATATTTTTCATAATCCTCTTTCCACAGCGGATCGTCTCCGTTTACAAAAGTGATAACTGCATCCATTATCTCAAATATTTGGCTGTAAATGTATTAGCTTTTTCTATTAAATCTTCGGGAGTACCGGCAAAAACCACTTCCCCTCCCCTGTCTCCTGCATCCGGGCCAAGGTCGATAACCCAGTCCGAGCTGCGGATTACGTCCAGGTTGTGCTCCACCACGATTACCGAATGCCCGCCTGCGATCAGCGCGTCAAAGGCCTTCAGCAGCTTTTCCACATCGTAGAAGTGCAATCCAGTGGTGGGTTCGTCGAAGATGAACAGTATGTGTTCCCGCCTTGACGGGCTGGAACCCTTGGCCAGCGACAGGAAATAAGCCAGCTTGATCCTCTGGCTTTCGCCGCCGGAGAGGGTGCTGGAACTCTGCCCCAGCTTAATGTATCCCAGGCCCACGTCCACCAGCGGCTGAAGTGCCGCGGCTATGCCTTTGGCAAGTTCCTCCTTCTGCGCGCCGAAAAACTCTATTGCCTCATCCACGCTCATGGAGAGGATATCGTCCACGTTCTTTCCCTGATAGCGCACCTCCAGGATATCCGGCTTGAAGCGCTTTCCACCGCAGGACGAGCAAACCATGGTAACATCGGCCATGAACTGCATGCCGATTTTCACATAGCCGTCACCCTGGCATTCCGGGCATCGGCCGCCCTCCTGGTTGAAGGAGAAGAACGACGGAGTGAAGCCGTTTATCTTTGCGAACTGCTGTTCAGCCAGCAGCTTGCGGATATCGTCGTATATCTTGAGGTAGGTTACCGCATTGGAGCGGGAACTCCTGCCGATGGGGTTCTGGTCTACGTATTCCACGCGGGAAATCCTGTCCAGATTGCCGCCAAGGCCGCGGAACGTCCCCGGGAGGTCTCCCGTCTCGTTGAGCCTGCGGTGAAGAGCCGGGTACAGGATATCTCCCACCAGCGAGGACTTGCCGCTTCCGCTCACGCCGCTCACAACCGTTACGACATTCAGCGGGAAGGTAACGTCCACATCTTTCAGGTTGTTCTGCATGGCACCTTTCACCGTGATGCTGTACTGCCAGGGATGTTTTTCCCGGACATACTGCTTGCGTTCACCGCTAAGGTACTGCAGAGTAAGCGAACGGGCAAGTTCCTTTTTCGTATATTTGGGATATACGCCCTGGAAAACCACCTCTCCGCCGTTTGCTCCGGCCTTGGGTCCAAGGTCGATGAGGCAGTCGGCCGCCCTGATAATCTCCGGATCATGCTCCACGACAACCACCGTATTGCCGATGTCCCTGAGGCGCCTCAGCACCGCAATAAGCCTGTCCGTATCCCTTGGATGCAGGCCGATGGACGGTTCGTCCAGAATATACATGGAGCCAACCAGCGAGCTGCCCAGCGCCGTCACCAGATTAACCCTCTGGCTTTCTCCGCCCGACAGCGTATTCATTGCCCGTGACAGCGTAAGATACCCCAGCCCCACATCCTCAATGCACTTAAGCCTGTACACTATTTCCTCTATCGCCTTCCCCGCTATTTCTTTCTCAGTATCTGTAAGAGTAACATCGCGAAAAAACGCAATCAGTTCTTCCACTGTCATACTGAGCAATTCGTGTATCGTCCTGCCTCCAACCTTCACCCAGAGGGCCTCCTTGCGGAGCCTGCTTCCGCCGCACTCTCCGCATACGGTCCTGCCGCTGTAGCGGTTGAGCATGTACTTGTACTGTATCTTGTAGCGGTTGGACTGCACCCACTCGAAGAACTCGTTAATGCCGCAAATCTGGCTTTCGTCCTCGTATGACGTTGCCCGCGTCTCCCACAATACCCTCTTCTGCTCCGCCGTGAGCTTGCAATAGGGCTCGAAAATGGGAATCCCGTACTTTTCCGCGTTCTTCACCACAAGGTCCTTGAACCAGCTCATCTTCTCCCCTCTCCAGCATGCAATTGCGCCCTCGTAAATGCTCAGAGTCTTGTCCGGTACCACAAGGTCTTCGCTTATGCCGATAATCTTCCCCAGCCCACCGCAAACGGGGCATGCCCCGAGCGGGCTGTTGAAGCTGAACAGATACTCGTCCGGCTCCCGGAACACGATCCCGTCCCTCTCGAACCGGCTGCAGAAGCGCTTCAGATCCCCATCGGCCCACACCGCCATATCGCCGCCGCCCTTTAGAAATGCCTGCTTCACCGAGGCATCCAGCCGCATGCGGAGATCCTCCGAATCGGAAATCTTCGCCCTGTCCACCAGCAGCCACAGCCCCGCGGGGTACTTTCCGTCCATCCGAAGCACATCTTCCATGCGCACCACGCCGCCATCGGCCGGACTGAACAGCCTGCTGTATCCCTCCTCCTTGAGCGCGAGCATCAGCTCCACCTTATCGTCCCTGGTATCCCACTTTACATCGGCAAGGATATAAACGGCGATACCTGAATTGTCATTTCGAGCGAGCGAAGCGAGTCGAGAAATCTCCTCCATCACATCTCTCACCGTATTCGCCTTCACCTCCTCCCCGCTCACCGGCGAATAAGTACGCCCTATACGCGCGAACAGAATGCGCAGATAATCGTATATCTCCGTTGTTGTTGCAACTGTGGAACGCGGATTCTTCACGTTCACCTTCTGCTCGATGGCGATTGCCGGCGGAATCCCGTCAATCGCCTCCACATCCGGCTTGGACATCCTGCCCAGGAACTGCCGTGCATACGACGACAGGCTCTCCGCAAATCTCCTCTGCCCTTCCGCGAACAAAGTATCGAATGCCAGCGACGATTTGCCGCTCCCGGAAATGCCGGTAATAACGACAAATTTACCGCGGGGAATCTCCACGGTAATGTCCTTCAGGTTGTTAACCTTCGCGTGACGGATTATGATATTCCCATCTGCCGGCATATTATGCAAATATAGTAAATTCTAACTATATTTGTGGTATTATTATGATTTCGCTGTCGGTAATAGGACTCGGGAACCGTGCGGGCAAGTATCTGAGCTGCCTGAGCGGGGATGCCCGCGTATCCTGCCTTGTGGAGCCTGATTCATTCAGGCTCCAGAGGGCGGCGGAATTGTACGGTGTTCCGGCGGATCATTGCTTCCGCAGTGCGTATGACTTCTTCGCCTCCGGAATAAAGGTCGATGGTGTAATCATCGCCGTGCCGGACCAGATACACTATCCTATTGCCATAGAGGCGGTTAAGCGCGGATTCCACGTGCTTGTGGAAAAGCCGGCCGTAACAAATCAGGCCGATTATGACAGCCTGTTGGAGGCATCGGCAAAGGCAAAAACCCCAGTTGGAGTTTGCCTCGTAATGCGCTATCACCCGTACTACAAGAGGATTAAGGAACTGGTGGGCGAAGTGGGCCAAATCACGGAAATCACCCATACGGAGCACATCGGCCCGGACAGGATGGGCCACACCTTCGTCCGCGGCGGTTGGGCCCGCAAGGAGGACACCGGTCCCATTTTCCTATCCAAGTGCAGCCACGACGTGGATTTCATCCTCAGCCTGTGCGGCACCGGAGCCAAGGCCGTCAAAGTTCAGTCCGAAGGCTCCATCGAACTGTTCAAACGCAGCAAAGCACCCGAAGGCAGCACAGATCGCTGCATCAACTGCCCCGTCAGGGACTGCCTCTACAATGCAGTGAACCTGTACCGCGAACGCAAAGAGTGGATTGCCGGCTTCGATGTTCCCCAGGACAAAACCCTTGACCAGGTTATCGACGACGTACTTCAGTCCAGCCCCTTCGGCCGCTGCGTCTACCGCTGCCAGAACGACGTATATGACACCCAGAAGGTGCGGGTGGAACTTGAGAACGGCATAAAACTCAGCCTGAGCCTGGAGGGAACATCGGCAAAGGAAGGCAGGGAAACCGTGATTAAGGGCACCAGGGGCATATTAAGGGCCGATGGCGGCATCATCACCTGCGGCTCCATAAGAGAAGATTATAGCCAGCTGGAGAACGCCCCCCTGCATGCGGGTGCCGATAAAGCCCTGGTGGAAGACTTCCTACGCAGCATCACCGAAGGAACTCCGATGAAGGCCTCTCTGGAAGACGCGGCGGAATCGCACCGCATTTGCTTTCTTGCCGGATAGTGAGTATTTTTGTAAGACAACACACACATTATATGAATATTAAGGAAATTGCACTGGTTGCCTCGGCAGCCCTCATCCTCTTTTCTTGTACAATGAAACCTCAGCAAGGCTACATCGGCCCGTCCGACATCAAGATCCCCGACGGCAGAATGTCTCCGGAAGTGCTTCTGTCGCTGGGACGCCTGGGAGATCCCCAGCTGTCGCCCGACGGCAAAACCATCCTCTACGGAGTAAGCTATAACTCAATCGCGGATAACCGCAGCTGCCGCAATCTCTTCACCATTCCCGTGGGCGGCGGCGATCCCACACAGCTTACCATGGACGGGAAAAGCATCTCCAACGCCCGCTGGAGCCCGGACGGCAAGTACATCTACTTCCTCAAGGAGGGCCAGGTGTACAAAGCCCCTTATCGAAAGGGCGGCATCGGCAAAAGGACAAAAGTCACCGACATCCCCGCCGGAGTGGAGGAATTCTCCCTCTCGCCCGACGGCAGCCAGATCCTTTATGTGAGTACGGTACACAGCGCCGTGGAGCGCCCCGTGGATACGGATCCCCTCCTTTCAAAGGCCGATGCCTATGCCACTGAAGACCTTATGTACCGCCACTGGGACCACTGGGTGGAGGAAATCAACCACAGCTTTGTAGCTCCCCTGAACCAAGGCGTGATAAAGGAAGGCGTTGACATCCTTGGCGGTGCCGATGTCCTCTTCCAGCTCCCCAACGGCCCCTTCGGCGGCATCGAACAGCTTAGCTGGAGCCCCGACGGCCGCTTCATCGCCTACTCCTGCAAGAAACTCACGGGAAAGCAGTACGCTTTCTCCACCAATACGGAAATCTACATTTATGACGTCCGCAGCGGCGAAACCGAGGAAATCACCGTAGGCGGCGGATACGACACCAATCCTGTCTGGAGCCCGGACGGCAACCACATCTGCTGGCTCTCCATGGAGCGCGACGGCTACGAGGCCGACAAAGTGCGCCTTATCCTTGCCGATGTTGACTGCTCCGGAGAAGGTCTCCCGGAAGTGTGGCGTCTTACCGACCTCACCGACACGTTTGCCTATAACGCAGACTCTCCCGTATGGGCATCAGACAGCAAATCCATCTACTTCTGCTCGCTGGTGGAAGGCCTCCAGGCCATTTACAACGTGATAGCGGACCCGGAAACCGAGTTCTTCCGCCTCACCGCCGACAACCTGTGGTTCGACTTCAACTCCCCCTTCGCCGTGCTTCAGGACGGAACCATCCTCACAACCTACTGCAGCATGGATTTCCCCACCGAGATCGTGGCTTTGGGAGACAATTCCGTGAAGCAGCTCAGCTTCGAGAACCAGCACATCCTGTCGCAGCTCGACAGCCACGAGACCGAGGCCCGCATGGTCAAGACCGTCGACGGCCAGGACATGCTCACCTGGGTGCTCTTCCCTCCGGCATTCGATGCTACCAAGGAGTATCCCGCCATCGAAATCCTGCTCGGAGGCCCTCAGGGCACACTTTCGCAGGGCTGGAGCTATCGCTGGAACTACTGCCTCATGGCTCATCAGGGCTTCGTGGTGGTGCTGCCCAACAGGCGTGGAACAACTGCCTTCGGCCAACCTTGGTGCGAGGAGATCTCCGGCGACTACATCGGCCTTAACATGGACGATTACCTGAGCGCAGCAAAGATGATCAAAGAGGAGCCTTACATCGGCAAGCTTGCCGCATGCGGTGCTTCTTACGGCGGATACAGCGTGTATTACATGGCCGGCATCCACGGGGATGTGTACGACTGCTTCATCGCCCACGCCGGCATCTTCAACGAGGAGCACATGTACATGACCACCGAGGAGATGTGGTTCCCCAACTGGGACAACGGCGGAATTCCATACGAATACGCCTATGAAGACGGCTGGATCGGTCCCGCTGGCGACGGCGTCACTTTCGGCGGCATCCAGCAGGCTGGTTCGCCCTGGAGCGACAAAGCGGAGTCTGTGCGCCACTACGCGAATTCGCCGCACAAGCTGGTGCAGAACTGGCACACTCCCATCCTGTGCATCCACGGC
>JAGAAY010000009.1 GCA_017615065.1 Bacteroidales bacterium
CCCGGACACCATACCTCTTCTCCTGTCAGTCAAAAGTCTCAATGCAAGACCTGCCGTAAATGCTCTGTGATGAGGCGTGAAATGCATTATATTAATAATCAATACGTTACACAAATCTAGTCCGGCTGCGAGCCGGACCAATAATTAGTAAGTGAGTGAATATTAATCACTTACATTTCACGCATGGCAGGGCACTCTGGGGGGGTGCAATAGAAGACACGGGATCAGAAGGGATAGCCGACGCCGAAGTGGACGGCGTAGTTGCCGCGGCGGAGCCATTGGGCGGGGCCGAGCCAGCGGTCGCCCTCGGCACGGGCGGGGTCGTGGACGCGCATGCCCATATCCACACGGACGAGGATGAAGTCGAGGTTAAGGCGGAGGCCGATGCCCCAGTCCCCTGCTATGCTGGACAGGGCGAAGCGCTCTTCATCGGTGCCGCCGTTAAGGGCCCAGATGTTACCGGCATCGGCAAAGAGGGCGCCTTCCACTTTCCAGAAGAGAGGCGAGCGGAATTCCAGGTTGGCTTCCAGTTTAATGTCACCCGTCTGGCTGGGGATGACGAAGATGTCGTTCAGTTGGGAATGGCCGGGGCCGAGGGTGCGGGCCTGCCAGCCGCGCATGCTGGAGGCGCCGCCGCTGTAGAACTGCTTTTCGAACGGAAGCGATGTGGCGTTTCCATAGGCATATCCCACTCCGGCTACAAGGCGGCCAGCCACTGCGTACTGTTCTTTGTTGCCCATTCGGAATGTGCGTCCCATCTGAATCTCGCTCCTGACGTACTGGGAATAGGGCGTTTGCCAGATTGTGTGCTGCCCCAGGTCGTTTGTGGGAAGGAGCGGGTTGAAGAGGCTGATTACGTTACCGGAGAGGTCGAAAAGCAGCCTGTAGTAACGGTATGAACTGGTTGGAACCGCCGATACGTCCGTGGTGTAATAGAGGATGCCGCCGATGCCCATGTCGAAGTGGTCGCTGTAGGCGTTCATCATGAAGCGGTCTGTGGCGATGCTCTTTGCAAAGTCGCTGCTGATGTTGAAAAGGCGCACCACATTGGCCTGGAACGGGTACAGCTGGTATGAGAACTGCCGCCCGCGCCCAAGGGTGCCGGTATAGCCGAATGAGCCTGAGATGATGGTTCGGGCGTATTCCGGGCGGTCCTGGTAGCTGAATGCCAGCGTGACGTCCGTCCTGGGGATGTTGTTGCCCCGGAAAAGCCTGTTGGGCAGGCCGACGAACTTGGGGAACCGGATGCTTGCCGATGTGCTTATTTCGTTGGATTTGACGTCGCTGTCAAGGCGGAACTGGTGGTTGCCCTTGATGGACAGGTTGAGAAGTTCTCCGCCGTGGAAGAGGTTTTTGTGGTAGTAGCTCAGCTGCGGCGACAGGCCCAGCAGCCCGGTGGAGTTCACGGAGCCTTCAAAGTTGATTTTGAAGCCCTGGAGGCCGCTGTTCCGCAGGTTGATGTTGCAGTTCACTTTGTCATCGGCAACGGGTTCCACGTCGATGTTGATGCCGTTGAACACCGTGAGGTTGGACAGGCGGTTGTAGGTCATGTTCACCCGCCTTTCGCTGTACAGCTGGCCCGGTTTGAGTATGTTCAGGTTCTCCAGGACGGAAGGCCTGAACGGGACGGTGGTGGGATAGTTGATTACTACGTCGCCGATGGTGTATTTCTTATGCTCCGCGGCTTCCTGGGGCGTTCCGCTGCGGGGATAGTCCAGTATCGACATTGTGAGGACAGCATTGCCGTCCAGGCCAAGTGTATCGGCCTCGAAGCTGTAATATGCCTTTGTGAAGCCGAAATAGCCGATGTTGCGGAAGTACTGGGCGCTGCGCACTGTCTCCGCTTCAAGGGCCGATTCCGACAGCCACGAACCGGTTTTTACGGTCATTCTTGACTTGTTGGCGTTGAAGTCCTTGGCGAAGGTGCCGTATGTGGGGATGTCGTAGTGGATTTCGCTGATCTTGTAGCGCTTGCCCAGGGTGACGTTGTATGTGACGTACGCCCTGCGGCCCTTTGTCTGGACATCGGCCGATACTTCCGATCCATACCAGCCGATATACTCCAGGTGGTTGCGAAGGTTCACGACGCTGGCCTCCACCTGGGATTCGTCGTACACTACGGGCGCCTGCCCCAGTTTGCGGAGGAAGTTGGCGAATTTGCTGTCGCTGTTGCCGGCCCAGCCGTAGATGCTGAGGAAAGGGTTCCAGCCGAAAACAATGGAGGAGTTGGGCTTCTGGCGCAGGTAGGGGCTCAGTTCCGAGTTGTCCACTCCCTTTCTGTCTACCTTGATTGTGTTCTTTGCAAGCCTGTACTCCCCTTCCTTAAGTGTACGCGTTGTGCTGCAGCCCGCCGCCAGAAGTGCGAGTAGCAAAAAGATAAATATGGCTTTGGAGCGCCGCATCATACAAATATAAGAATTTGTCTTTATATTTGCAGTGAAAACAGTCATTTTTATGCTTTCAGCCAAAGATATCAAGAGATTGCGTGCGTTGGGACAGAAGAAGTTCCGGGACGCCGAAGGCGTGTTCGTGGTGGAGGGAGAGAAGCTTGTGAGGGAGGCGATGGAGTCGGGATTCAAGGTGATGGAATGCTACCGCGTGGAGGAGATCGGGGAATCGGCGATGGAGCGGATAAGCCAGCTCAGTTCGCCGTCGCCGGTGCTTGCCGTGGTGGAGAAGCCATCGGCCTGGGAGTCAATGAAGGCCGATGCCCCCGCGCCCGGCCTGTACATCGCGCTGGACGGAATCCGCGATCCCGGCAATCTGGGCACGATCCTGCGCAGTGCCGACTGGTTCGGTGCCGATGGTGTATTCGCATCGGCCGATACGGTGGAGATAAGCAACCCAAAGTTGGTGCAGGCCACTATGGGCGCAATTTTCCGGGTGAAGTTCGCCAGGGCCGATATCCCCGCGCTCTGCCGCGCCACACGCGCTGCCGGCGGCGTTGTCTACGGCACCTTCATGGACGGCGCCAATATATATAAGGAAGAGCTTTGCCTCGGAGCGGACCGCCCCGCCCTCATCGTCATCGGCAATGAGGCCAACGGCATCTCTCCCGCCA
>JAGAAY010000080.1 GCA_017615065.1 Bacteroidales bacterium
AAGAGCAGGGCGACGACCACCGAGGCGACGCAGAGGGCGCTGAACATGAGCTCAACGGTGAAGGCACCGATTTGGGCGGGATCGGCCGATGCGACTACATCGGTTGCCGTGGCTTCGGAGGGGCCGGTGAAGGCGTGCAAAATGACGCCGGCCAGCCACTTGAAGCTGAGCAGGCCCAGGTTCTGCACCCAGTAGATGAGGGCGAAGGTGGTGCCCAGCACTTTCTCCGGTACAATCTTGGGCACGCTGGGCCACAGGGCGGCGGGCACCAGGGAGTAGCCGAAGCCCAGGAAGGCCATTGCCAGGTAGCCCCAGAAGGGAACACCCTCGGGGGCAAAGGCCAGAAGCAGATGGGCAATCAGTGCGAGCACGGAACCCAGGATCATCCAGCGGGTGCCTTTGCCGCGCTTATCCACAAGAATGCCGAACAGCGGTGCAAATATCACAGTGGAGAAGGGGAGCATGGACACCATCCATCCGGCGGCCGATGCAGGAATCCCGAACCGCGGCACCAGTATGGCCCCCGCGAACTTCTTGAAAGCCACCACGCTGCTGTAAAACAGCACGCACAGCAGGCCCAGGAGCCAGAAGTTCCTGTTGCCAAGAACGCCCAGCACGTCGCGGAAACGGAAACGTTCTGAATCCTGAGATTTCTCGACTCCGCCTTCGGCTTCGCTCGAAATGACAACATTGTCATCTCGACCAAGCGAAGCGCGCGAAGAGATCTCATTACGGTCCCGGCGGGCATCCATGGCAACGAACACGGCCCAGAGGATGAGGCCCACGGCCATGAGACCCATGCCGAACAGCGCGGGACGGGCTGTTTCAACCAAAGTGTAGAAGTGTCCCGGTTCGGCGGAAGATACGAGGCGGGGCGACATCACAAGGGCGAAAGCGGTGCCCAGGCGGGCGATGGCCAGTTCCAGGCCCATTGCCAAAGCCATCGGCCCTCCTTTGAACCATTTTGCTATTGAGCGCGTAACCGAAGTGCCTGCAATCTCGCTTCCCAGTCCGAACAGCATGCAGCCGACATAGGCCAGAGCAAGGGAAGAAGAGCCGCCGCGCAGCAACGCGAACAGCACAAGGCCGGCGCCTAAGACCATCATGCCCACGAACAGCGAGCCGGTGACGCGCACACCCCATCGGTCCAAAAGCACGCCGCCAACTACCAGGCCGCCGAACACGCACAGCACGCTGTATCCGCTGGCGTAGAACCCATATCCCGCGGAATCCCAGCCCAACGCAATCAGGGAGGGATTCTCGAACAGGTACGAAATCGACGAGAACATGTCGTCGAAGAAGTACTGCGCGAACATGGGTACAACCAAACAGGCCAGCGCCAACCACGGCGCCAGCCTGCTAAAAGATTTCTTGCCCACAGGAAGCATTATTTATCGGAGCACTCGTCCTTGGACAGTTCTGCTGCGAGAGCCTCGGCGTCCACAAGCTCAGCGGGAGCCTTCTTTTCCTCTGTCATATTCGGAAGTTCCAGCCCGTAACCCTTCTTCTTGTCCTCCACCTTGAGCAGCAGGCTGATGATGAATGCTATGACGCCGAAGCTGGAGAAAATGATCATGGGAACCGTATATCCGCCGGTTGCCTTTTCAACACTGCCGATGAGCAGGGGAACGCCCCAGAGGCCGATGTTCTGAACCCAGAAAATGAGGCAGTATGCGCTGCCCAGCACTTTCTCGTCAATGATCTTGGGAACTGAGGGCCAGAGTGATGCGGGCACCAGCGAGAAGCTCACGCCAAGAATGAGGATAAGCACCACTGCGAGGATGGAAGATTTTGCAACAGGCAGCAGGAACGCGAAGCTCAGGTGGCACACGAACATGATGATCGAGCCGACAAGCAGCATGCTTGCGCCCTTGCCTTTCTTATCCAGGAAGAATCCCAGGAACGGGGTGAGCACCATCGCCAGGATGGGGAACACGCTGAACAGGCGGGCCGCGAACTCGGGCTCCACGCCAAGGGTTACCTCGAAGTAGTTGGGAGCGAACTTCTGGAAGGGGAAGATTGCGCTGTAATACAGCACGCAGAGGATGGAAACAATCCAGAACATCTTGGAGCGGAAGATGATGCCCAGGTCCTTGATCTGGAATTCGTCGCTCTTGGAGTTGTCGCTCATGCCTTCATCGGCAAGCTGTTTGTCGAACTTCCTGTCCATGAAGGTGAAGGAAGTGAAGGTGATAAGGCCGATGCAGAGGAGCAATGCGCCAACAAGCACGGGTGCGCCCACAGTGTCTACGGCCGCCTTGGAAATGGAAGGGGAGAGCCACATCGCGGCGAATACGCCAAGACGCGCGATACTCATTTCCACGCCCATTGCCATGGCCATTTCCTTGCCCTTGAACCACTTGGCGATGGCCTTGGATACGGTTGTGCCGCCCATCTCGCAGCCCATGCCGAAAATCATGAAGCCGAGGGTGGCCAACTTGGCGCTGGCCGGGAATGAAGTCCACCAGCTGTTGAGCCAGTTGCAGAATGCGGTGGCCTGGAACCACTCGCTGACGCCGATGTACTTGATAAATGCGCCGCCCACCATGAGGCCTGCCGATAAAATACCGGTGAAACGCACACCCATCTTGTCCAGGATGATACCTGCGAAGATGAGGAAGAAGCAGAATACGTTGAGGAAGAACTCGCCGCCGGCATATGTGCCGAACACCGCGCTGTCCCATCCGCGTACGCTTTCAAGGGTGGATTTCAGGGGAGAGAGGATGTCTGCGAACAGGTACGCGAAGAACATCATCAGGGCGACGAGAATCAGGGCCGTCCATCTTGCGCCGGCGCTGTCGTTCATCAGTTTTTTAATCTTGTCTGCCATATCGTTATGTTTTTATATTGTCTTCAGATGAGGCATAATCGCACAAAATTAGTAAAAAATTCGTAACTTGCAGGCTCAAATGTACGAATTGCTGGAGAAAATAAACTCCCCGGAGGATTTGAGGGGACTGTCCGTGAAGGAGCTGGATGCCCTCTGCGCGGAAATACGCGGTTATATGGTGGAATGCTGCGCCGCCAACCCGGGCCATCTGGGCTCGAGCCTCGGAGCAGTTGAACTCATCGTCGCCCTGCATTACGTATATCACACTCCTGCCGATAAACTCGTGTTCGATGTGGGCCATCAGGCCTATGCCCATAAAATAATAACCGGCCGGCGGGAACTTTTCCGCAAGAACCGCATGGCCGACGGTATCAGCGGCTTCCCCCGCATGTCGGAAAGCCAGTACGATGCCTTCGGAGCAGGCCATTCATCCACGTCGATATCGGCAGCCCTCGGATTTGCCGAGGCGGCACGGCTCAGCGGCAACGGCAGCAAGGCGGTGGCGGTAATAGGCGACGGCGCACTCACCGGCGGGCTGGCCTGGGAAGGCCTGAACAACGCCGGAGCATCCAATGCCGATATCCTTGTGGTGCTCAACGACAACAACATGTCCATCGACGACGCCGTGGGCGGAATGCACGATTATCTCCTGAAAGTAACCACTTCATCGGCCTATAACCGTTTCAAAGGCAGGGTGTGGAATACTTTGGGAGAGGGCAGATTACGCGACTGGGTGCAGAAGAGGGTCACGGACACAAAGTCCAACCTGGTGCGCCACAGCGGCGGCGCGCTCTTCGAGGCCCTGGGGTTCCGCTACTTCGGCCCTGTGGACGGCAACGACATAGAGGCGATGGTGGAAACGCTCAAGCGCCTCCGGAGGCTGGGCGGCCCGAGAATCCTACACGTTATAACCAAGAAAGGCAAGGGCTATGCCCCCGCAGAGGCCGATCCTTCTACATGGCACGCCCCCGGCCGCTTCGATCCCGCAACCGGAGAGCGCATAAAGTCCGTGTGTCCGGCCGACCGTTATCAGGACGTCTTCGGAGAGACACTCATTGAACTGGCGCAAATCGACCCTAAAGTGGTTGGCATTACCCCTGCAATGGCCTCTGGCTGCGGCATGGTAAAGTTTAGCGAGCGCTTCCCGGAGCGATTCTTCGATGTTGGCATTGAAGAAGAGCACGCCGTAACCTTCTCCGCAGGCCTCGCTGCCGGCGGAATGAAGCCCTTCTGCAACATTTATTCATCGTTCTCGCAGCGTGCATACGACCAGATAATCCACGATGTAGCCCTCCAGAACCTCCCTGTGGTGCTGTGCTTCGACCGCGCCGGAGTGGTGGGGGAGGACGGCGCAACGCACAACGGCGCCTTCGACCTTGCCGCATACCGCAGCATCCCCAATGCCGTCATATCGGCCCCCCGCAATGAGCTCGAACTGCGCAGATTGATGTTCTCCGGCCTGTCGATCAAAGGAGGCCCATATATAATAAGGTATCCGCGCGGATGCGGGGAAGGTGTGGACTGGAAATCCCCTGAGCTCGAGGCTCTGCCCATCGGCAAGGGAGAAAAACTTGTCGATGGCAAAGGCGTCGCCATCCTGGCCATCGGCCCTTGCGTGAACCGCGCAGTTGAGGCAGCACAGCGCCATAAACTCGATTACTGGTCACTCCCCAGCGTGTACGACATGCGCTTCCTCAAGCCCATCGACACGGATATCCTTGAAGAGGTTGCCGCCACCTGCCATTCCATCCTCACGGTTGAGGACGGCTGCCTCAAGGGAGGCCTCTACAGCGCCGTAAGCGAATACTTCGCCGGCCGCACCAAACGTCCTGTCATCAAAGGCCTTGGCATTCCCGACCGCTTCATTGAGCAGGACCGCCAGGACTCCCAGCGCCGCGACTGCGGCCTGGACTCCGACTCCATCCTTGACCTCCTGAGGGAAATGATGAAAATTTCCTGAAAATCATTTGCAGAATCAAAAAAAATATCTACCTTTGCAGTCCCTTTCGGCGAGGAAGGATGATTGAGCTGCCGATATAGCTCAGTTGGCCAGAGCACGTGATTTGTAATCTCGGGGTCGTGGGTTCGAATCCCTCTATCGGCTCGAAAGGTATTTGAAATACTGAATATCAAACTATTGGGAGGTTCGCATAGTGGCAATTGCGGCGGACTGTAAATCCGCTCCCTCAGGGTTCGGTGGTTCGAGTCCACCACCTCCCACAAAGCCTTGAAAAAGGCAAGTAAGCGGAAGTAGCTCAGTTGGTAGAGCATCAGCCTTCCAAGCTGAGGGTCGCGAGTTCGAACCTCGTTTTCCGCTCAAATAATTAA
>JAGAAY010000081.1 GCA_017615065.1 Bacteroidales bacterium
AACCTGCCGGACAGGCCTTCCGCCGGAGTTGCCAGGAAGGTGAAGTTGTGCTGGTAGGTCTCTGCGAAGCCGTTGATCTTCTCCGCCATGTGGGATACGATGCGCAGGCCGAGTTCCTGAGCCTCCTCGCTTTCGCCGTGATGCTTGCCGATGAGGGCGATAAGGCATTCCGCCAGGCCGATGAAGCCGATGGAGAGGGTGCCCTGGTTGAGGACGGGCTCGATGGTGTCGTTCTCATCCAGCTTTTCGCTGCCGAGCCACAGGCCGTTCATGAGGAGCGGGAACTGCTTCTTGAGGGCGGTCTTCTGGAAGTCGAAGCGCTCGTTGAGCTGACGTGCGGCGATCTCGAGAGCCCAGTCCAGTTTCTGGAAGAACTTCTTGATGCGCTCGTCCCTGTTTTCCTCTTCCCTCATTGCCTCGATGGCCAGTTTCACGATGTTGATGGTGGTGAAGCTGAGGTTGCCGCGGCCGATGGAGGTCTTGGGTCCGAAGCGGTTGCCGTACACGCGGGTGCGGCAGCCCATGGTTGCAACTTCATGCTCGTAGCGCTTGGGATCGTCGGCCTTCCATGCATCGTCCTGGTTGTAGGTTGCATCCAGGTTGAGGATGTTGGGGAAGAAGCGGCGTGCGCTCACGCGGCATGCGAACTTGTACAGGTCGTAGTTGGGATCCTCCGGGAGATAGCTCACGCCCTTCTTCTTCTTCCAGATCTGGATGGGGAAGATGGCGGTGGAGCCGTTGCCCACGCCCTCATAGGTGGTGTTCAGGATTTCGCGGATGATGCAGCGTCCTTCTGCCGATGTGTCCGTGCCGTAGTTGATGGACGAGAACACGACCTGGTTGCCGCCACGGCTGTGGATGGTGTTCATGTTGTGCACGAACGCCTCCATTGCCTGATGGACGCGGCTGACGGTCTGGTTGATGGCGTGCTGCTTTGCGCGCTCCTTGCCCTGGAGGCCGATGAGGTCGCGCTTGATGTAGTCGTCGATCTTCGCGGTTTTGAGCTCGCTGTAATCGACATTCGCCATTGCGCTCACCTGGTCGATCTCCTCTTCATACGTCTTGCGCACGAAGGGGGCCAGATAGAAGTCGAATGCGGGGATGGCCTGTCCGCCGTGCATTTCGTTCTGCACGGTTTCCATGGAGATGCAGGCCAGTACGCTTGCGGTCTCGATGCGCTTTGCCGGGCGGGATTCGCCGTGGCCTGCCTTGAGACCGTGTTCAAGGATGAGGTCCAGCGGGTGCTAGATGCAGGTGAGACTCTTGGTGGGATAGTAGTCCTTGTCGTGGATGTGGATGTAGTTGCCCATCACGGCTTCACGCACGGGATCCGAAAGGAGATTGTCGTCCACATAGCTCTTGGTGGCCTCCGATGCGAACTTCATCATCATGCCGGCGGGGGTGTCGGCATTCATGTTGGCGTTCTCGCGGGTGATGTCGTTCACCTTTGCGCCGATGATGTCTTCGAAAATTTCGTTGGTTTTCGCTTTGCGGGCGATGTTGCGCTTGTTGCGGTAGCGGATGTATTCCTTCGCTACTTCCTTGCGCGGACTGTTCATGAGTTCGTTCTCCACGCAGTCCTGGATTTCCTCCACGCTCATCTCGTCCTGATTGAGGTTCGAGATGGTTTTTGCGATCTGTGCCGCAAGTACAATGTCCTCGCCGCCTTCGGTGACGTCCATTGCTTTCAGGATGGCTGCAACAATCTTCTGGTTGTTGAAGTCTACTTTTCTTCCGTCTCTTTTAAGTACACGTTTTACCATTTCAGAGAGTGTTGATGACAGCGCCGGCTTAGTGGCCGGATGCCAAGGTTTATGTTTGGATTTTTGTTAATTCCGATTGGTTCGGGAGACAAAGATACACGAATCATTTCCAATATTTCAATGTTTCTTCAGAAAAAGTTATCAACACATTGCAAAAATCCCTGTTAATTGTTTGATTAACAGGGAGTTCGTAAAATATTTAATTTTGAATGTTTCTAAATTAAAACAATCTTGTTGCAACTTGAAAAAGTTATCAACATCAGCGTACGACCCACACTAAAACATGCCTGTCGAACACCATGTATTCCAGCTCGAATTCCTCTTCCTCGCCGTCCTTGTCTTCGAAGGTTGCGTCCAGTTCTCCCTCGCCCCTGAGGCGGAAGCGCTCCACCTCGATCTGCTCCGCGAAATTAAGGTTGTAAACGGAGAGAAGCTTGTAGATGGCCTCCTTGGCGCACCAGTAGATGGCCAGCTGTTCGTTGCGCTTTTCATCGTCTTCCAGGTCGTCGATCTCATCCTCGCTGAGGGCCTTCTTCTCCACTGCGGAGAAGTCCCTGTCCAGGGATTCTATGTCGATGCCGCAGTCTTCCTCCGGGTGCAGGATCACGGCCACATAGTTGGTGGTGTGGGTGATGGAGATGTTTACAGCGTCGTTCTCTATATACGGTTTGCCGTTGTCGTGGTGGCTGAGATATACTTTTTCTTCGAACATCTCGTTGAGGAGGGCCCTCACGGCCAGCCTCTGCTTGCGCATCGACTCGCTTCCAATAAATGATATCTCCTCCATTTCGTCGGTAGGAGTTGAACTGAGGGCGACAAGTTCCTCTTCGCTCTCGGTGATGTGCCACACGCCGATGGTGGCTTCGTTACGCAGTTTCTTCTTTAAATATAGTCCCATAAAAGGTTTTTTCAAACACAAAGAATGACGCGGCGCCCGGGAGCTTGAGTGCTCCGGGTGCTTCTCTCTCAAATATACATGCTAGACAGAGGGTCGTCTGATTTGACGCCCGCTACGGGTGAAGATGTAACTGGACTGGGAGGCTCCATGTCTTTGGTTAAAATTAACGTGCAAATATAGCTATTTTTTTGGGTTTGCAACAAATCTTTCCTTTAAAATTAGTATATTTGCATTCCGAATCTAACTGACATTATTTATGGATTTTCTAACCGACGAAAAACTTGTCATAGTGGGTGCGGCCGGTATGATCGGTTCCAACATGGCGTCAATCGCAGCAATGCTGCGCCTCACTCCCAATATCTGCCTTTACGATGTTTATGAGCCCGGCAACAACGGCGTTCTCCTTGAAATGCAGCACAGCGCATTCCCCCGTATGCGTTTCACCGCAACGACGGATCCCAAGGAAGCCTTCACCGGCGCCAAGTACATCATCTCTTCCGGCGGTGCTCCCCGAAAGGAAGGTATGACCCGTGAAGACCTTCTCAAGGGCAACTGCGAAATCGCGGCCACCCTGGGAGACAACATCCGCAAGTATTGCCCGGAGGTAAAGCACGTGTTCATCATCTTCAACCCTGCCGATGTCACCGCCCTCACCGTTCTCATCCACTCCGGCCTCAGGCCCTGCCGCGTATCCTCGCTCGCTGCACTTGACAGTACCCGTCTGCAGACCAATCTTGCCAAGGAGTTCGGCGTAAGGCAGTCGGATGTGGAGAACGCCTTCACATACGGCGGCCACGGCGAGTCCATGGCGGTCTTCATGTCCAAGGCAACCATCTGCGGAACCCCCATTGCAAGCATGGGCCTTTCCAAGGAGCGCATCGATGCAATCAAGCAGGAAACCATCCAGGGCGGCGCCCAGATCATCAAACTTCGCGGCCGCAGCTCCATCCAGAGCCCTGCATACCTTTCCGTGAAGGCAATCGAAGCGGCCATCAAGGGCGGAGAAAACTTCCCCTGGCCTTGCGGTACCTATGTGGATACGCACGAATACAGCCATGTCTTCATGGCCATGCCCACCTACATGGACGCAACCGGTATCCATTATTACATGCCGGAAGGCAACAAGGAAGAGCTGGCAGACCTCAAGGCTTCCTACAACCACCTTGTGGAAATGAGGGAAACCATCATCGGCCTTGGCATCATCCCTCCCGTGGATGAATGGCACAAGATGAATCCCTATCTCTGGAACCGCAGGCTTCCCCGCATGAAGCCGGAAAAGTAGATTTCGGACAATATCCCAATAAATGGGGATTGACTTTTTGGGTCAATCCCCATATTTTTGCACCCAAAAGTGCAAAACCTCAATGATACTGGCAGATTTACAGACTGGCGAAAAGGGCGTAATCGTGCGTGTGCATGGTCACGGCGGCTTTCGTAAGCGTCTGATAGAGATGGGGTTCATTCAGGGGAAGGAAGTCAAAGTGGTCCTTAACGCGCCCCTGAAGGATCCGATTGAATACGAGATACTGGGATACAAACTGTCGCTCCGTCGCGAGGAGGCCCGGCAGATAGATGTGGTTACTGAAGAGGAGGCCCGCGAGGCTCTTACCAGTGATGAACATCTGCAGGCCCTGCCCGGCGACCTGGAAGAGCAGGAGCGCCTGGACCGCGCGCTCCGGCATGTGGCGGAGGAACGCCATCACGTGATACGGGTGGCGCTCGTGGGCAATCCCAACTGCGGAAAGACTTCCTTATTTAATATAGCGTCCGGCAGCCATGAGCATGTGGGAAATTACTCCGGCGTCACGGTCGATGCCAAAGAGGGTAAGTTTGAGTACAAAGGTTATAAGATAACCCTCGTCGACCTTCCCGGCACATATTCCCTGAGCGCATATTCCCCGGAAGAACTGTATGTACGCAAGAACCTCATCGAGTCCATGCCCGATGTGGTTGTGAACGTGGTCGATGCTTCCAATATCGAGCGCAACCTGTATCTAACCACGCAGCTCATAGACATGAACCTTCGCAGCGTTATCGCGCTGAACATGTACGATGAGCTTCAGTCCAAGGGCGACAAACTGGACATAAAGCAGCTGAGTTATCTACTCGGCCGCCCGGTGTGCCCCACGGTGAGCCGCGACGGACGGGGAATCCCGGAGCTTCTGGACACGGTGATAAGGATTTACGAACAGGCCGATCCGGTTTACCTTCGCCACATCCACGTGAATCACGGAAAGGAACTGGAGAAGTCCATCGGCAGGATCAGAAATATCATCGCCTGCAACAAGGCGCTCCAGAGCCGGTATTCCGCCCGATACCTTGCAATCAAATACCTGGAAAACGACAAGGACGCGGAGAAACTCCTTGCCGATAACATGGGGGACGATATCCTTGTCCTTGAGCGGATGCGCATTGTGGAATCGGCACGGATCAAGGACGTCCTCGGCACCAATCCGGAATCGGCAATTGTCGATGCCAAATACGCGTTTATCCAGGGCGCCCTGGCGGAGACATACGAGCGTTATCACGAGGAAAAGCCCCGGCGTACGCTCACCGACCGCCTCGACGCCATCGTCACTAACAAATGGCTGGCGTTTCCTATCTTCATCGGCCTTCTGTGGTTCATCTTCTGGGCAACTTTCACCATCGGCCAGTATCCGATGGACTGGATCGACTGGCTTGTGGGGCAATTCGGCTCCTGGGTGGGTTCGTTCATGCGGGATGGCTGGTTCAAGGATTTGCTGGTGGATGGCGTTATTGCCGGCGTCGGAAGCGTGCTGGTGTTCCTGCCCAATATCATGATACTGTACTTCTTCATCTCCATAATGGAAGACAGCGGATATATGGCGCGCGCGGCGTTTATCGTGGATAAGCTGATGCATAAGATCGGCCTGCACGGCAAGTCGTTCATCCCCATGGTGATGGGCTTCGGGTGCAATGTGCCGGCCATTATGGCAACGCGCTCCATCGAGAGCCGGAAGAGTCGGCTTGTGACGATAGCCATCATCCCGTTCATGTCCTGCGCGGGCAGGTTGCCGATTTTCGTGCTGTTCGCCGGGGCATTCTTCCCCAAGAGTCCGGCTACGGCGCTGCTGGGGATTTATCTGCTTGGCGTGGTGCTGGCTATCCTGAGTGCCAAGGCACTGTCCCGTTTTGTGAAGGACGATGATCTGCCGTTTGTGATGGAACTGCCTCCGTACCGCATGCCCACCGGCAAGGCCACGTGGCGCCACACCTGGGAGAAAGGCCGGCAGTATCTGGAAAAGATGGCAACCACCATACTGATATTCTCTGTAGTGTTGTGGTTCATGGGCTATTTCCCGCGCCACGAGGGCATGGGCAACGCCTATCAGCAGGAGCACTCATGCATAGGATATGTGGGCAAGGCCGTGGAGCCCGCCATGGCGCCCCTGGGCTTTAACTGGAAGATGGACGTGGGCCTTCTCGCCGGTGTAGGTGCCAAGGAACTCGTAATCAGCTCGCTGGGCGTGATGTATGCCCAGGACGGAGAGGAATATGAGGCCGGCGAGGACGACACTCAGCTTCAAAGCGCATTAAAGGCCACCGTTCCCAAGGCGGCGGCCCTGGCATACATGGTATTTGTGTTGTTGTATTTCCCGTGTATCGCCACATTCGTGGCAATCAAAAACGAAACCGGCAAATGGCGTTGGGCCTTCCTTTGCGCCCTTTACACGTTAGTCATCGCCTGGCTCTTCGCCTTTGCCGCCTTCCGTATCGGCCTGTTGTTGTGGCCGCCGGTGTAATCCCGCTCCCACTGCCCGTGCAACAAAAAACGGGGCCCCGAAGGGTCCCGTCATTTGTTTCTGTACTTTAAATTAGAGAGCGTAGCCAACGCCAAGCCTGATCTGGGAACGACCGAGAGTATAATTGTCACGGGTGTCCATGTTGAGGAGGCTCATATCATAGCCGAGGATAATCTTAATCTTGTTGAATTCAGCACCGAGACCTGCACCGACATACAGATTGAACGGTGCACGAGTTGCGCTGTTGCCCTGGAGATTATTGGTGGTGTTGTAGTCGCTGGAGCCGTCAGTAGCATACTGAGTGGTGTTGGAAAGAGCATACTGAAGCATGGGGCCGCCATAAACAAACACCTTTGAATCACTGGCAATATCCACTGAATAGTTTACATGAATGGGAACATTAATGGAAATGTCAGAGTCTTTATAGGTGCCGCCGGGAAGAATGGTGTAACCAAAAGCGGAGACACCGTCAACATGCCTGTTGCTGAAAAGGTAGCTGGCATAGATTCCGGGGGTCAGTCCGAGACCGTTTACACCGGGAACGGCAAGGTTGTAACTAACACCGGCATAAAGACCGTTGAAAGGGGCTTTTGTAATAACGGGATCATTATCACCGTTTTGATAAACCGACTTTTCTGTGGCATTGATGTAGCCAAGACCAGCACTGAGCTGGGCAAATGCGTTTGTACCCGCAAGAACGAGGGCTGCAAATGCGATAGCAATGATCTTTTTCATTTTTTTGTTTGGTTATAAATATGGTTAGTATTTTCTTTTCAGCCTGCTAATTTAAAAATTCTTGACGAAAAAAGCAAAATTCCGTATATTTGTATCTCAACAACAGCAACATGACAGCTACTCTCGAAAGACGTCCTCTTTCCCCGGCCATGAAGATGGCCGAGCTCATGAATCTCAACTTCAACCTGCTTGGCATACTTACCCGCCTGGGCCTTCATTTCGGTTTCGGGGAAGAAACCGTTGAGGAAGTATGCACCAAAGGCGGAGTGGACGCAAATGCATTTCTGCTTATCTGCAGCGTATATGCCTACGACGGATATATCCCCTCCGCAGAGCATCTCAACAATACGGATCTCCACGACCTTGTGAAATACCTCCGCCGCTCCCATACCTATTATATGGATGTGGCCGTGCGCGAACTGGGATCGGCCCTGGAAAATGTGCTTGAACCCTGCTCGGAAAAACAGCGCAACATTCTCTGGTCGTTCTTCTCGCAGTACAGGGACGAACTCGCCAAGCACTTCGAATACGAAGAGAAACACGTTTTTCCCCACGTAGAGGCCGTGCTGGACCACCGCGTCCCCAGGGAACTCTCCCTGCTGGAGTATGAGGAAAATCATACCGGCGTTGAGGAAAAGCTGGAAGACCTAAAGAACCTGGTCATGAAATATACGCCCGCCGTATGCGACCAGCAGCAGATTTACCGCGCCCTGTTCTATATCTACACGCTGGAGCTGGATATGGAAAAGCACATCGCCATCGAAAACTGCATCCTGCGGCAGGAGGGAGAGGATTTGTCGGACAGGGAGAAAGAGATCCTGGTTAGCGTCGCCAAGGGCCTTATCAACAAGGAAATTGCCGACAAGTACAACATCTCCATCCACACGGTAATCTCCCACCGCAAGAACATCACCCGCAAAACCGGCATCAAAACCGTGGCGGGCTTAACCGTATATGCACTTTTGAACAACCTTATAGAGATTCAGTAAAATGGACTACGCGTCAAAACTCAAGTTTTACAAGGATTTCCCCATCGAGGGGGTGAATTTCGTGGACATCATTCCCCTGATGCAGGACAAGGAAGCATTCTCTTCCCTGATTGCCGATCTGGGCAAGCTGTGCGAAAGCCCCAACATCGCCGCCCCCGAGGCCCGCGGCTTCCTTTTCGCCGCCCCGATGCTGGTGAGCTGCCCCAATGTCGCGAACGTGATTCCCATGCGCAAGAAAGGCAAGCTCCCTTATGCCGAGGGTGATCTTGTGGGTGTCGATATCGTCAAAGAATACGGCAAGGACACCATCTACTTCCGCCTGTCGGATGTCGCCGCCGGTGTGGCCGATGGCGACACATTCTATGTGACGTTCTTCGACGACGTTCTGGCTACCGGAGGCACGGCCCAGGGCATTGCGGAAGGTCTTGAGAAGCACAAAGTGGTTGTGGACGGCAAGTCCTATAATATTAAGGTAAAGGATTTCGTCTTCCTGGTGGAAATCGACTTCCTGAAAGGTGCCGATAAACTCAATGGTATCGCGCCGGTCAAATCCCTTATGCACATTTGAGCAAGAATTCCGGCATAGAAATTCCTTCGGGCAGGATACTGTTGCACGCTTGCTGTGCGCCCTGCTCCGGGGCCATCGTGGAGTATCTGGTTCAGCACGGATGCCGCCCCACGGTGTTCTACTCCAATTCCAACATCACGCCCCGGGAGGAGTATGACATCCGCCTCAATGAATGCATCCGCTATGCAAAGGCATATGATCTTGAGATAATTGCCGATGACTACGACCACGATGCCTGGAGCGCCTGCGCCATCGGCCTGGAAAACGAACCCGAACGCGGCGCCCGCTGCCTCCAGTGCTTCAGGTTCCGTTTATTGCGCGCCGCGCAGTATGCCGCCACCCACGGCTTCGACATCCTCACCACCACCCTTGCCTCCTCCCGCTGGAAAAGCCTGGAACAGGTGAACGAAGCAGGCTCCTGGGCCTGCGAACAGGTGAACGCCTGTCATGCCGAGCCCCCGGCAGCGGTCATCTCACCCACCCGTGTCACCTGGTGGCCGCAGAACTGGCGTAAGGGCGGCCTCCAGGAACGCCGCAGCGAAATCATCCGCGAGCAGAACTTCTACAACCAGCTCTTCTGCGGCTGCGAGTACTCCCATCGGCCGTAAAATGCAACTCGCTCAGAGTCAATGACTTGTTAAAACGGGGTGTTGCATTTTGCAACACCCCGTTTTAATAAAACGTTGATACTCAACGACATCCATTTTACGCCTCCGGACGGGCAGTGCGCCTTCAGGTCCACAAAATGGACCGGAAGGCGCGGCGCAGCGCTATTCCCATTCGATCGTGGCGACGGGTTTGGGGGAAAGGTCGTATAGGACGCGGTTCACGCCGGGGACCTCGGCAAGGATGCGCTCCGTGATGTGGTGCAGGAGGGGGTAGGGAATCTCTTCTATGGTGGCGGTCATGGCGTCGCGGGTGTTGACGGCACGGATGATTACGGGCCAGTCCCAGCAGCGCTTTCCGTCTTTTACACCGGTGGACTTGTAGTCGGGGACGATGGTGAAGTACTGCCACACCTTGCCTTCCAGGCCGTTACGGGCAAATTCCTCGCGCAGGATGGCGTCGCTTTCGCGGAGCGCCTCCAGGCGGTCGCGGGTGATGGCGCCGGTGCAGCGGACTCCAAGGCCGGGGCCGGGGAACGGCTGGCGGTATACCATGCTGTCCGGCAGGCCGAGTTCCTTGCCCACGACGCGCACCTCGTCTTTGAACAGAAGTTTCACGGGCTCCACCAGGGAGAACTGAAGGTCTTCAGGAAGGCCGCCCACATTGTGGTGGGACTTCACGGGGCCGGACTCAAGGATATCAGGGTAGATGGTGCCCTGCGCCAGGAAGCTGATGCCGTCCAGCTTGCGAGCCTCCTCTTCGAAGACACGGATGAATTCCGCGCCGATAATCTTGCGCTTCTGCTCGGGATCGGCTACGCCGGCAAGCTTGTCCAGGAAGCGGTCTACGGCATCCACGTAAATAAGATTGGCTTTCATCTGGTCCCGGAACACCTTGATAACCTGCTCGGATTCCCCCTTGCGCAGCAAGCCGTGATTAACATGCACGGCCACAAGCTGTTTGCCCACTGCCTTGATAAGCAGGGCGGCAACAACCGAAGAATCTACACCGCCGGACATGGCCAGCAGCACCTTTTTGTCACCAATCTGAGCACGGAGAGCCTGAATCTGTGCATCAATGAATTTCCTGGCCAGCTCGGGAGTGGTAATTCGCTCCATCTCGGCCGGACGAGTGTTTTCTGAAGTCATAATATTATTCGTAATTAGGAGCTTTCTTGGCGATGATCACATCGTGGGGGTGGTTTTCGCGGAGGGAGGCGGCCGATATACGCACGAAGCGGGCCTTGTGCAGGGCCTCGAAGTCGCGTGCGCCGCAGTAGCCCATGCCCGCCCGGAGACCGCCGGCGAGCTGGAACAGCACATCGGCAACCGGTCCCTTGCAGGGGACCCATGCAACTACGCCTTCCGGAACCAGCTTCTTGGAGCCGCTCTGGAAATAGCGGTCTGCCGATCCTGCCTTCATGGCGTCCAGCGAACCCATGCCGCGGTACGACTTCATCATGCAGCCGTCAACCATCTCCGTATAACCGGGAGCTTCCTCGGTGCCGGCCAGCAGGGAGCCGCACATGACGCAGTCTCCGCCGCAGGCAAGCGCCTTGACGATGTCGCCGGAATACCGCAGGCCGCCATCGGCAATCACGGGAATTCCGAACTCGCGCGCTACGCAGTAAACATCGTAAATGGCAGTGAGCTGGGGTACGCCGATGCCGGCAACAATACGCGTCGTGCAGATGGAACCGGGGCCGATACCCACTTTCAATCCGTCGGCTCCTGCGGCTATCAGGGCGCGGGCGGCATCGGCAGTTGCAATATTCCCGGCCACAATATCGGTGTCCGGGAATTTCTCTTTGAGTATTTTAAGCGTGTCGATGATGCCTTTGGAATGGCCGTGGGCCGAATCCAGGACGATGGCGTCCACACCGGCGGCGCACAGTTTTGCGGCCCTTTCTATGCCGAAGGCGCCGACGCCCACCGCTGCGGCCACACGCAGCCCTTCGGCTTTTACCTGGGCCACGGCCCGGGCCTGATCATCCGGCTGCAGATTCTTGTGGATTACTCCTATTCCGCCCGCACGTGCCATTGCAATGGCCATTGGCGCTTCTGTCACAGTGTCCATTGCAGCTGAGGCGAAGGGCAGTTCAAGGGTGATGTTCCGGGAGAATCGGCCCCGGGTAGAAACCTCCGAGGGGAGAACCTCGGAATAGGCCGGGGCGAGCAAAACATCGTCAAATGTAATGGCGTCCTGGCAGATTCTGTCTTCGGTGAACGACATGGGCATAATCTTTGAGTTTGCAAATTTACGGAATTATTCCGTACTTTGTAAGAGTTATGAAACGTATTTTGACAATTATTTTTGTGCTGGCGCTTATGCCCCTCGCGGCATCGGCCCAGACACGCACCTACGGCGACATCGAATCCAAGGCTTTCGTCATCGGCCTTGACCAGTATTATTTCGGTTCTTCCGGCAGCCTCACTTTCAAGGCGGCCAAGAAATCTTACGAGGCCCGCATCAACGGCGGCTCCGTGAGCATTGTCTGTCCGGACGGCAAAGAAACCCTCCTGTACGAGGGCGAAGGCGATTTCATAATCGGCATACACGACTTCACCGGCAACAAAAAACCGGAGCTCGTGGTTGCCGGACGCAGAAGCGGCATGCTTGAAGCGGAGATCTTCCAGCTGGGAGATACCGCCGATCCCATCGGCCGTATAGGCGCCCAGGGGGAGGGCATCACGGAAATCCGCGTCTTCCGCCAGGCCATCACCATCAAGAACCACAAGGCCGGCGCCATGTACACCTGGACCTGGCACAAGAACAAATTCGACTTCAAAGCCTCGGACGGCTCGTCAGATCCCACCCCCGCCAGGGTTGAGGCTCCCGCAGAATAACACCCCGTCGCATGGAGACACCGCGGGCCGCCCAATTTCCGGGTGGCCCGCGTTTTTGTGCAAAAAAAGAAGGACCGTGAGGGCCCTTCTTAATCGATTTCCGACGGGAGCATCAGTCCCCGTACGGGTCGGCTTCGTTCCATTCCTGGAGGAGATAGCCGTGACGGTCTATGCAATGGTCGTGGATGGCCAGCTGGTGCTCTGTGTCCAGGCTGATCCACCAGCGGCTGCATTCCGGATAGCGGTACTGGCCTTCCGTAACCTTGGTGCCGGGGTGTGCCTTTGTCAAGGCTTTTTTCGCTATCCTTTCTTTTTGGGCGATGGCCAGTGATGACCACCACATTTCCAATTCGTGCTCGTGCATAAGACTTCGTTTTTGGGACTGCAAATATACGAATTTTTTCGCTATATTTGTGTCCCAATGTTTTAAAATCAATTCACCCGGGTGAAAAAGATAGTTACTTTCGGAGAAATCCTCATGCGCTGGTCCAAGGTCGGGGCAAGGAGAATCGGCCAGGGGTATGACTGGGAAGGCCATTTCGGTGGTTCTGAGGCAAATGTGGCCGTGTCGCTGGCCGTTTTGGGAAACAGTGTCGGATATATTTCCCGAATCCCCGCCAATGCAGTGGGCGAAGCCTGTCTGAGGGAACTTCGCAGCTACGGAATCGACGTGCGGGATGTGGTCCGCGGGGGCAACAGGCTCGGAACATATTATTTCGAGGAGGCCCAGGGGCTCCGACGCTCCCAGGTTGTGTACGACAGGGACGGCTCGTCGTTTTATTCATCGGCACCGGGAATGTTCCCGTGGAAGGACATATTCTCCAGGGCCGATGTTTTCCACTGCTCCGGAATCACCTGCGCAGTGTCGCAAAGCGCAAAAGACGCCACCATGGAAGCTGTGCAGGCGGCCAAGGATATGGGCCTTCGGATAACCTGCGACATTAATTACCGCAAGAACCTCTGGCGCTATCCGGGTGCCGATGCGCAGAAATCGCTGAATGAACTCATGCAATACAGCGACTTCATCTTCGGCGACCAGGACGAATGGCAGGTAACCACCGGTGTCCCCAAGATTTCCGAGGAGAACATGTATGCCGATACCGTCCTGGACATGGAAGCCTATGGCCGGTATTTCGACATGATGCACGCAAAATATCCCGGCTGCAGGTCGATGATGATGGGCCTTCGCAACCAGATATCATCCACCAGGCACACCCTCACGGCCATATTATGGCACGACGGCAAGCTTTATAAGACCGGCATCCGCGACATCTTCCCCATAGTGGACCCTATCGGCGTAGGCGATGCCTTCGTGGCGGCGTATATCCATTCGTCGCTGCTCTGGCCGGACGATCCGCAGCGCTGCCTGGACTTCTGCGTGGCGGCATCGGCCCTCAAGAATTCGGTGGTGGGAGATTTCAATCTGGTCACGGAGGACGAGATCCTGGCAACTCTTTGAAAATCGGCCCGGAATCATTACATTTGTAAGACTTAACTTTAAAACCGATACAAAATGGCAATTGCAGCAATCCTGATCGTTCTGGCCGTAATCCTGGTTATCTGGGGCATCGGCGTACAGAACAAACTCGTCAAGGCCGATGAAATCTCCAAGAACGCCCTGAAGCAGATCAACGTCCAGCAGGTATCCCGCTTCGATGCGCTCAAGGCCCTGGTGAAGCTCACCCGCGAATATGCGGAATACGAGGGCAAAACCCTCACCGACGTTATCGGCGCCCGCAATATCGCACGCGGCGGCAATCCTTCCGTGGACGACATCAACAAGAACGAGGCGATGCTCTCCAAGCTCACCACCCAGGTTATGGCCGTGGCGGAACAGTATCCCAACCTCAAGGCCAGCGAGGGCTACACCAAGACGATGAACGACATCAAGAGCTACGAGGAGAATGTCCGTCTGGCCAGGATGACGTTCAACGATACGGTCACACGGTTCAACAACCAGGTGCGCATGTTCCCCGGTTCCATCGTGGCAAGCCTGCTGCATTTCCCTCCCAAGGAATATCTCGCCGAGGACACCTCCAAGACCGAATATCCCGATATCATCTAAGTTTATGAAACTTTTCCGGTCAGCAGTCGCGGGACTTCTTCTCGCGATTTTGCCGTGCATTGGAGCCCGCGCCCAAAAGCCCGCCATCAACGACCTTCAGATCGAGGTATACCTGAAGGCCGATGGCTCCGCAGACGTTATACAGTTTTGGGATGTCACCATCGACTCCTCCGACGAAGGCACCGAATGGTATGTTCCGGTGAACAGCCTTAATGATCTGGGGATGAGCATCCTCGACCTGGCCGTTGTGGAGGACGGAAAAAGCTTCATCAGCGAAGGCTACAAATGGGTATCCAAGGGGCGCAGCCGCGCCGAGAAGGCCGGCAGGTGCGGTATCTGTTTTTACGGCGACGGCTCTTTCGACATGTGCTGGGGCTTCGGCACCACGGGAGATCACAAGTGGGCCGTATCATACACTATCACAAACCTGATCCAGAGCCTGGACGATGCCGACGGCTTCATCTACCAGTTCGTGAACGATGAGCTTCCGTCCGATCCCAAACACGTGAGAATCACCTTCATCGATTCTGCCGGGACAGCCGAATGGAAGCCCACCGAAAACGTTGGCGCATGGACCTTCGGATATGACTGCGAAAACAGTTTCAGCGGAAACACGTTCACTTCGGATTCCGACGGAAGGGTGAAGTACGTGAACGTGATGATGCGCTTCGACAAAGGCATGTATTCCCCCGCCCGCTCCAGGGACATCACCTTCGAGCAGATGCAGAAAAAGGCCAAGAAGGGCAGCGATTACGGGAAGAAGGGCGGCGGCGATGGTTTTTCGAACTTCATGGGCTGGGTCGAAATGTTCTTCGATTACGGATGGGTAGTAGTTTCCGTGGTGCTGATATTCCTCTTCGGAGTATACAATGCCATCCGCAGGAAGATTATCAAGGCCACCGGAAAGCGCTGGAAGCAGGATATCTTCGGAGAGAGCAAGATTGAGGGATGGTGGAGAGAGGCTCCGCTGGGGAAGGACATCTGCGCGGCCTACAGCCTCCTGAGAAGGGGCGACAAACTGGCATCCGACGAAAAATACGACGATGGCATCATCGGCGCCTACTTCCTTAAATGGATAGAAGAAGGCATCCTCAGG
Organism: Bacteroidales bacterium; assembly: GCA_017615065.1. Taxonomy (GTDB): domain Bacteria; phylum Bacteroidota; class Bacteroidia; order Bacteroidales; family UBA932; genus Cryptobacteroides. The sequence goes on from JAGAAY010000081.1 coordinate 15,331, forward strand.
GTGGTTGCGGAAGATCCCACGGCAAAGAAGCAAAGGGTTAACCTTGCGCTTACGGACAAGACTCCTTCCGGAGACAGTTCAACTGAACTGAGCCTGTATAATATGGTGGTGGAGGCCGCCGGCGAAAACCGCATCCTGGAGAAGGACGAGTTCAAGAAGTGGTCCCGCGCCCATTACACCACCGTATGCAACTGGCCATCCACCGCTCTGGGTGCGGGCATTCCGCTCTGGTCGGCCGCATCCCAGGAAGACCGGAAGCATCTGGTACAGCTGAAGAATTTCCTGCAGGACTTCACCCTCATGAACGAGAGGGAAGCCGGCCAGGTTATGCTCTGGAAGGATTATCTGGTATATGCCCAGCTCTTCGGAATTGCCGATAAGGTTACCGAGAACTTCAAGAAACTGTATCCCGTGGAATTCAAGCAGTTCACGGAGGACATGGGCATGTCGGCCTACAGTCTCCTGTACACTGTTAATACCACAAGCTCATACGCCAGCCTTATGATGTCCAGCGCGCAGACGCGCCGGAGCGAGGTCCAGGCGGCCCAGTACCGCTCCTCTGGCGGCGGCGGACGC
>JAGAAY010000082.1 GCA_017615065.1 Bacteroidales bacterium
ACGGTCTTGATCTCACGGAGCATATCCCTGAGGTAGGTTTCCTTCCTGTTGGGGAAGATGAATTTGGAAATCCACGGGACGTTGGGGTGGTTGGCTATCCGGGACAGGGCGGCGGCCGCCTCTTCGTCGGTGTACGGAGCTATGTCGGAAAAGGGTTTAAGGTCCATGACTGTTTACTTTATAAGGTGAACGTCCATCTGGGGGAACGGGAACTGGATGCCGTACCTGGCTGGCAGCTCCTGATAAATAGTTTCATTGAGATAGAACCATGCAGGCCAGTAGTCGGCAGTCTTAACCCAAAGGCGAAGGACGAACTGGACGCTGCTGTCTTTCAAGGCAGTGAGGCCGACGAACGGGGCGGCGGCGAGGGGAGTGGAGGAGTCAAGCACTCCGGGGCAGGAGGCCGCGATTTCCAGGAGGGCCGATTTTACGGCATCGGCATCCGAGCCGTAGGCCACATCGACACTTATGTCAACCCTGCGCACCGCATTGGCGCTGAGGTTGTTGATATTGGCGTTTGACAGCGCTCCGTTGGGGATTACGATGACGCGGTTATCGGTGGTGACAAGGAGCGTATTCACGATATTGATGGCGCTCACCGTGCCGGAATAGCCCATTGCGTCGATGAAATCTCCGGCGCGGAAAGGCTTGAACAGCAGAAGCATGATGCCGCCGGCAAAGTTCTGCAGAGTGCCGCTCAGGGCCATGCCGATGGCCATTCCTCCGGCAGCCAGCAGGGCGGCCAGCGAGGTGGTGTTTATGCCCAGCACGCTGATGCTCAGGATAATGAGCAGCGTCCACATGCCCACGGCGATGAAACTGTCCGTGAACGTGATTAGCGTGTGCTCCGAATTCTTCCTGATGAGGCCCCTTTTCACAGCCCGCCTCACAATCTTGATGAGCCATGCGCCGATGATGAACAGCAGCAGGGCGGCGATCAGTTTGAGCCCGAAATGCAGTGCCTGGACGCCCAGGTCCCGGAGCAGTTCATTTGCAGGGGTGTCCTTGATGGTTTCTATGAGGGCACGGGACTTCACCGCCAGGGAATCAACCGCGGTGGAATCGGCAAGTGCAGTCTGGAGGAAAGAATGGAGCATATCAGAGTTTGATGAAGAGGAATGTCATGTATGCCGCCCAGATGGCCAGGAAGAAGGCTCCGTCCAGGCGGTCGATCTTGTCTTTTTTGCCGATGAAGCAGGCGGTAAGGAGCGCTATCGAGCTGACGGTGAGTACGCCCATATCCACATAGCTGAGCCCCAGGAACGACAGGGGCCGGATGAGGGCCGCACCGCCCACTATCAGGAGCAGGTTGAACAGGTTGGAGCCGATAATGTTGCCCAGTGCCAGCGCGCCCTTTTTCCTGGCCGCAGCCACCACGCAGGTGGCAAGCTCCGGCAGGGAAGTGCCGCCTGCAAGCAGCGTGATTGCGATGAATTTGTCGCTCACGCCTATCCTGCGGGCTATGTCGGTTGCATTGTTCACGAAAAGGTTGCCGCCGAAGACCAGTCCGGCCAGGCCGCCCAGCACCATCAGAATCGCCAGCCATACCGGCCTTTCGCCGGAAGCCTCATGCTCCGGCTCAGCCGATTTGTCCTGATTGCGGAAACTCAGCCACATGTAGGCTGCGAACAGTCCCAGGAAAATGACCCCGTCCAGCCGGGAAATAATCCTGTCGTACATGCCGAAGACGATGAACATCACCGTGACGACGATATTCACCGGGATATCCCAGGTCTTGTTCCTCTTGGTAATGCCGATTGGCAGGATAAGCGCCGTGACGCCAAGGATGAGCAGGGTATTGAAGATATTGGAGCCGAGCACGTTGCCCAGTGAAATATCGGCACTGCCCTTTATGGCGCCCAGCCAGCTCACCACCATCTCCGGGGCCGATGTTCCCATGCCCACTATGGTGAGGCCGATGACGAATTCGCTCACCTTGAGCCTGCGGGCCAGAGACGACGAACCGTCCACGAGGGCATCCGCCCCGAACACAATCAGGGCCAGGCCTGCAAGCAGGAGGACAATAACCCAGGCAAGAGCCATAATAATAATCCTTAATTTTTACAAAATTACGAAATAAATAGGTATATTTGTAGAGTTTAAGCAAAAAAATACCTCGTATGAGAAGACTTTTTTATCTGGCATCCCTTGCCGCCGCGGGAGCACTGCTCACATCCTGCGACTGGGGCATCCAGATCTACCAGCCCACAAATCCTTCCATTTTCAAGGTAAACCAGGATACGGACAGGCTTGAAGTGGGGCCGGAGTCACAGGAACAGCAGGTGTCCATTGCATCAGACATGTTCTGGTATGCATCCCTCAAGGACGGAGACTGGTGCACTCTGGGAGATTACAGCTACTTCAACGAATTCACCTCAATCCTCACTTTCAGGGTCCAGGCCAACACCTCCACGGAATCCAGGACAGACTCCCTGATAGTCCTTTCCGGCAACGAAGTGCGCAAGATCGCCATCGTCCAGAACGGAATCGGGTCGCTGATCAACACCTCCGAGATCAATCTGCACGGAACCATTCCCATCCAGTACAAGCTCAACGCCAAAGGCAGCTGGACCATAACTCAGGACGGAGACTGGTTCAGCGTGAGCCCGGACAGCTACTCAGGCGGAACAATAGTAACCTTCACCGCCCTCAGTGACAATCTGGACACACGGGGCCGCCAGGGCAGCGTCACATTCAAGCTGAGCGGCCTCAATTTCACTCTGCCGGTAAAGCAGGACATAACCGAAACCATCATCGTCCAGAACTCAACCGTAGACCTTGAATCGCCCGGAGGCAACTTCTCCGTCAAGACATACACTAACGTAGACTACCACGTGAGCACAGACGTGGACTGGATCCACAAACTGGGAACCAGGGCCCTGCTGGAATTTGACGAACCCTTCAGCGCGGATGCCAACACCGGCACGGCTCAGCGCATCGGCCATATCACCTTCACATACGGTGATATCTCCGAAACAGTCACCGTTACCCAGGCGGCCCAGGATCCTGTACTGTCGGTAACCACCCCCGGCTTCTACGGACTGAACGGCAAGAATTACGTCTACACCAAGGGCATCTGCCAGACCGGCAGGCTCACGAAAGGAGGCAGCAGGGTATTCAGGATCATCTTCCCTGCCGATGTATGCGTCGTCCAGCTGGACGGGGTGCCGCTTACGCTTACTTCAGGCGCCACCTTTGAGCCCACGGTGAGCGTCCACAGCAAAGGCATAATGACATACTGCCAGAGTATGAGCGTCAAAGTAATGGGCGAGGACGAAAAGTTCATCTGGCTCAAGAATTCCGATAATACATATTTCATCCTTAAGAAGCAGTAGACCATGAAAAAGATTATCATCATCGCAGCACTGCTTCTGGCAGCATCCATACAGCTTAACGCCGTTCCCGCACAGCGGGGAGCATTCATCTGGACACAGCCCGACGGAACCAAGCTCACGCTTTACCGCCATGGCGACGAATTCGAGCACTGGACGGCCGATGCCAACGGCAATGAATATGTCCTCATCGACGGATGGTACCGTATCGGCACATCCCACAACCGCAGGAAGCCTTCCCTTGCTGCAATTAACAGAAGACAGGCCGTTGATAGGCTCAGGGCGGAAATCCGCAGCAATGCCGCCACCCACGGCACCCACCGCATTCCCGTGATCCTGGTGGAATTCAGCGACGTGAAATTCTCCATCTCAGACCCTAAATCGGCCTTCAACGCCCTTCTGAACCAGCAAGGCTACACTGCAAACGGAGCCACGGGTTCCGTAAGGGACTATTATGTGGATAATTCCCACGGTGAATACACTCCCGTATTCGACATATACGGTCCGGTTACGCTGAGCAAACCCATGAAGTATTACGGAGAGAATTCCAACGATGAAGCCTGCTCAGACCTTCACCCGGAAGAAGCACTGTACGATGCTCTCGTCCTTCTTGACGAAACGGTGGACTTTTCCCCTTACGACTCTGACGGAGACGGAAGAGTGGACATGACGCTCTTCTACTATGCAGGCTACAACGAGGCCGAGCATGGCCCCGAAGATTCCATATGGCCTCATCAGTGGTCGCTGTTAGGCAGTGCTGCGCAGGACAATACCGGATATTACTATATAAGGAACAACAATTTCGACGGAGTCCGTTTCGCCAATTATTTCTGCACGTCGGAACTCCGGAGCAACTCAGGAACCGAGATGTGCGGCATCGGCACAACCTGCCACGAATTCGGCCACTCCCTGGGCCTTCCGGACTTCTATGACACGGATTACGGCAAGAACGGACAAAGCGGAGCACTCTACTGGTTCTCGATCATGAGCAGCGGTGCATACAACAACAACGGCCGCACTCCTCCTTATTTCAACTCCGAAGAACTGATAATCCTGGACTGGATGGACGAGTCCGAAGTAGAGGTAATCGAAAAGGCCGGTGAGTACACACTTGCAACCGTGGAGCAGAAAAAAGCCTACAGGATAATGGGTGAAACGGAGGGTGAGTACTTCATCCTGGAAACCAGGGGAGGACAGGGCTGGGACGCTCCGCTTCCGGCCGGAATGCTTGCATACCACGTGGACAAATCCAAGACACGCAATGTGAGCATAAACAGCAATAATTACACTCCCTACGATCTCTGGGAGCATACGAACACCATTAACGCCAACGGCGATCACCCGTGCTTCTATGTGGTTCCGGCAGCAAACCAGTCTTCCCTTTACTATTCAGCAGGCTATCTGGATGACTTTTTGTTCCCCGGAAGGATGGGTGTAACGCAGTATATGCCTGTCGACTGGGACGGCAAATATACGGCCCAGAAACTGTCATCAGTTTCGTATTCGTCATCGACACATAAGACTACATTCACAGTAAGCGTCGAAAACCAGAGGCATATAGACGGAACCGTCGTCAACCTGGCCGGGGAGCCCCTGAAGAATGTGACGGTCCATGTAACTCCTGTTGATGAATCGTCTTCAATCATAAGCCATGGATCACGGAAACTCGTAAGCATCAAGGCCAAATCGGCAAGGGCTCCATACATAATCCAGACAGATGCCAATGGCCAGTTCACCGTAGACCTGAGAGATTGCACAACGGATAAAGTGGAGGTCTGCACCTATCTGGACAATTACGTTCCCACATCGGAGATTGTCACGCTCAAACCGCTGGGCAATACGATGACGATTACCATGCTCAGGGTAGGCGAGTCCATGCCCACCGACCTGTTCAAGTACAACACCGGCGGTAGCCTCACAGCGGTAGGCTGGGGCGATACTTCGGTGCAGGCGATGTTTGCATCCAAATTCTCCGAATCAGATTTGACCGATTACAGAGGCCATCTGATTAAAGAGTTGAGCTTCTATCCCAACGTAACCTCCGGAATACTGTATCTGATCATCGACTTCGGAACCACCAGGGTCCTGACATATCAAGTTCCCAGCCCGGCTTATGGAGATCTCATTACCGTCAATCTGGAGAGCTTCAACCTTCATATTCCCGACAGCGGAGACGTTTATTTCGGATATGGCCTCAAGGATTATGACAACGGATATCCATACGCCGTTGTCAGTCCGGGTTCCTACGGAGTGTACTACGACGACCTTAACCTTACGGTTTCGGACTGGGGTTATTCTGATTCCTTTGACCTGTATCTGTATGTAACCGTCCAGAAGGAATACGTGGATCCGGGCCAGACGGTGCACACCATCGCCGAAATGGGATTCAGCATGATTGAAATCCCGGAGAACTTCTCCATGACGGCAGGCTCGGTGCTTCCGCTCAATGTGCTGCTCGGCAACGGAGTCAATCCTTCCGCCATAGCATGGTCCATGGACGGAACGTCGCTCACAGGCAGCAGCGTAACGCTCACCAGCGGCACGCACACGCTCTGCGCAACCCTCTACTACAGCGACGGTTCCGACGAAACTATTGAAGTGGAACTGGAAGTTCTATAAGCGCTCCAGGGCGCACACATTCTCCACATGCATCGTGTGGGGGAACATGTCAACAGGTTGTACCGCAGTGATGCGGTACTTCTTGTTTAATATGGCCAGGTCCCGCGCCTGCGATGCAGGGTTGCAGCTCACATATACGATGCGCTCCGGCTCCGCATCAAGGATAACCTGCGCCACGTCGGGATGGATTCCGGCGCGCGGCGGATCCAGGATAATCACATCCGGCCGCCCGTGCTCCCTGATGAAAGCGGCATTGAGCACATCCTTCATATCCCCGGCAAAGAACTCGCAATTGCCGATGCCGTTGCGGCGCGCATTCTCCTTCGCATCCTCAATGGCCTCCGGCACGTATTCTATGCCGATGACCTTGGAGCACCGCCTGCTCACGAACTGGGCGATAGTGCCAGTGCCGGTGTACAGGTCATAAACAACCTCATCGCCCTTAAGATTGGCGAACTCCCTGGCAACGCCGTAAAGCTTCTCCGCCTGCCGCGAATTGGTCTGGTAGAACGACTTGGGGCCGATCTTGAAACTGAGCCCCTCCATGCTCTCGTAAATAGCGTCCTCGCCCTTATAAAGCACCGGATTCTGGTCCGTAATGGAGTCGTTCAGCTTTGTATTCACCACATAGTACAGCGAAGTAATCTCCGGGAATCGGGCCGATACCGCCTCCAGCAGCGCCTCGCGCTTTGCCTTGTCATCCTGCCCCATGCATACGATAAGCATGATTTGCCC
>JAGAAY010000083.1 GCA_017615065.1 Bacteroidales bacterium
GCGTCGAAGTGCTCCGGGAGCGTGAGGAAGAGGAACAGGCCGCCTTCGGGGTGTGTCCAGGACGCGCCGGCGGGCATGTACTTCTCCAGAAGCGAGAGCATCAGGTCCCTGCGGCGCCTGTATTCTGTGATGGTGTGCTCCAGATTGCGGTCCAGGGCGCCGCTGCCCATGAATTCCGCAGCCATGTACTGGTCCAGTACGGGAGGGCACAGATCCAGCGCCTGTTTGCACACGAAAATCTGTTCCAGAAGCGGTTCCGGGCCGATAATCCATCCCAGACGGAAGCCCGGGGCAAATATCTTGGAGAAGCTGCCCAGATGCAGGGTTCGCTCCGGTGCCAGCGAATAAATGCTCGGCTGTGGCTCACCGCTGTAGCGCAGTTCGCAGTACGGGCTGTCCTCCACGATGATAAGGTCAAGTTCACGAGCCAGGGCAACAATCTCTTCCCTCTCAGCCAAAGAGAGCGTTTCTCCGGAAGGATTGTTGAAGTCCGGGATAACGTAGATGAATTTGGTGCGGCCGCCAGCCCCCGAAGCGGTATCATTTCCGGCCCCCCTGGAAATCTCCCGCGCCCGTGACAGCGGCTGTACATCGGCCCGATATGCCCGGAACGACTGCAGAGCACCCAGATACGTGGGCTCGGTGGTGAAGATTATGTCGCCCGGATCGGCCAGGATGCGGGTGCATACGTCGATTCCCTGCTGCGAGGAGGTGGTTATTTGTACCCGCGTCAGGGGTACTCCGTAGCGGGCGGCGATAACCTCGCGGAGTTCCGTTACGCCCTGCGTGGCTCCGTACTGCAGCGGTTTGGTGCCGTACTTCTCCAGCACGGCGGCAGCCAGCGAAGGTATCTCCTTCACGGGGAATGTGGATGCCGCCGGGTATCCGCCCGCGAACGAGCAGATAGCGTTCAGGTCGACCTTCCGGAAGATTTCCCTCACGGGGCTCCTCAGGAACGAGGCCACATCGGCGGAGAAAAAGCGGCCGTAATCCATCTTATGCGCGTGTGATATGGGCTCCGAGCGCGTTGAGGCGGAGTTCGATGTTCTCGTATCCGCGGTCGATCTGCTCGATGTTGTCGATGGTGGAAGTGCCCTTGGCGCTCATCGCGGCAATAAGCATTGCAATACCGGCGCGGATATCCGGAGAAACCAGCCTTGAAGCCTTGAGCTGTATGCGGTGGTCATGGCCGATGACGACGGCGCGGTGGGGGTCGCAGAGGATGATCTGGGCGCCCATGTCGATGAGTTTATCCACGAAGAACAGCCTGGACTCAAACATCTTCTGATGGATGAGCACACTGCCCTTGCACTGGGTGGCCACCACCAGCATCACGCTCAGGAGGTCCGGGGTGAGGCCCGGCCAGGTGGCATCGGCAATCGTCATTATGGAACCGTCCAGGAACGATTCAATCTCATAGCTTTCCTGCGACGGGATAAAGATGTCGTCTCCCCGCTGCTCCAGTTTCACGCCCAGGCGGCGGAACTGGTCCGGGATGATGCCAAGGTTTCTGTAATTGACATTCTTGATGGTAAGGGACGACTGGTTGAGGGCAGCCATGCCGATGAAGGATCCCACCTCGATCATGTCCGGCAGAATCCTGTGGTTGGTTCCGGAAAGGCGCTCAACGCCATGGATGCGGAGGAGATTGGAGCCCACACCATCGATGAATGCGCCCATTTTGTTGAGCATTCGGCAGAGCTGCTGCACATACGGCTCACAGGCGGCATTGTATATGGTGGTTGTGCCTTTTGCGAGCACGGCTGCCATTATGATGTTGGCGGTACCTGTAACGGAGGCCTCGTCCAGAAGCATGTAAGTGCCCTGGAGCCTGCCCTTCTGCGTGAGGTGATACGCGCGGCGCTGGGCGTCATAATCCATCTGAGCACCCAGGTTGAGCATGCCCTGCAGGTGGGTGTCAACACGGCGCCGGCCGATCTTGTCTCCGCCGGGCTTGGCGAACCAGGCATGTCCGAATCGGCCCAGGAGCGGGCCCACAACCATCACCGACCCGCGAAGAGCAGCGCACTTGCGCACGAACTCCTCCGTCTCGATGTACGAGGTGTCCACTTCATCGGCCCTGAAAGTATAGGTTCCCTCCCCGAGACGGGTGATTTTTACACCCATCGACTCCAGAAGACCCATCAGGTTCTTCACGTCCAGAATCTCAGGAATATTGGAAATGGTTACCGTCTCTGCTGTTAGGAGCACCGCGCTGATAACCTCCAGCGCCTCATTCTTAGCCCCCTGCGGGGTGATTTCCCCGGAGAGCCTGTGCCCTCCCTCGATTATGAATTGTCCCATGAGTGCAAAGATAACAATTTGTTTCGAATAAATCCATCTGCCCCCGCGGTGGAATGACCATCCACCATCCCCAATGCCCCCACGGTGCTCCCGAAGGTGCATATCGGTGGACCTTCAGGCGCAAAAAGGGCCTAAAATGCTCCCGAAGGTGCCGGGTGATGTACCTTCGGGAGCAGTGAGACTAAAGCAACGGCCGCGCTAAGAGAGGGGAACCAAGCTACAGTGCCTCGGTGAGGGCGGAGGCGAGGGAGAGGAAGGCGAGGGAGTCGGGGCGGGTGCCGAGGGCGGCGGGTTCGCCGGAGTCGCCGCTTTCACGGAGGCTCTGGACGAGCGGGATGCGGGCCAGCAGGGGCACGCCGAATTCATCGGCCATGCGTTCGCCGCCTTCCTTGCCAAAGATGAAGTACTTCTCGGACGGGTGCTCTTCGGGGGTGAACCAGGCCATGTTTTCCACAACGCCAAGGATTCTGCGGCCGACGGCAGGGTTCTGGAACAGGTCGATGCCTTTGCGAACATCGGCCAGTGCTACGGCCTGGGGCGTTGTCACGATTACAGCGCCGGTCATGGGGATGTCGTTCACCAGAGAGATGTGGATGTCGCCGGTTCCCGGAGGAAGGTCTACCAGAAGGAAGTCCAGAGGCCCCCATTTCACCTGCAGGATCATCTGCTTGAGGGCGCTGCAGGCCATTGGGCCGCGCCAGATCAGGGCGCGCTCGGGGCTGGCGAAATAGCCTATCGACATCCATTTAACCCCGAACTTCTCCACCGGCACAATCAGGTCCTGCTCCCCTTCGCGAACCATTTCCGGGACGGAGCCGTCCGTGCCCGTCATCATGGGAACGGAGGGGCCGTATACATCGGCATCGGCAAGTCCCACGCGGAATCCCTGACGGGCCAGGGCTACGGCCAGATTCACGGCTACGGTGGATTTGCCAACTCCGCCTTTTCCGGAGGCCACACCAATGATGTGTCCCACATTGGCAACCTGGTCAAGGCCCAGCTCGGGAGTCTTTTTCGCCGGCGCAGGGTCGGACACAACGGTCTTCACCTCAACGGAAGTTCCCTCGGGGGCCTCCCTGTAAATTGCGGCCTTGACGGCGCCAACAAGATAGTTCTTCAGGGCGTCCGGGCGCTTGGGAAAAGCAAGGGTAACCGTTACCGAAGAGCCCTCCAGGGATACTTCCTGCAGGATTCCAAGCTCAGCAATAGTCTTGTCTTCGCGCCCCGGGTGCTGAATTCCGGCTATCCAGCCGAATATTTCCTTTTCTGTCATTCTGCGAAATCCAACTCGTCAATCAGATGGGACGCTCCGCCAAGTTTGTCCACAAGGAACAGGACATAGCGGATATCCACGCATATGCACCTCTGCAGGGCGGGTTCGAACATGACGTCGGAGCTCATCGACTCCCAGTTGCCGTCGAACGCCAGGCCGATCAGACAGCCGTCGGCATCAAGCACGGGCGAACCGGAGTTGCCGCCTGTGATGTCGTTGTTCGTGAGGAAGCAGGTGTGTACCTTGCCGTCTGAGGCATCGGCATATCTGCCGAAATCCTTGGCCTCCCAGAGAGCCCTGAGCTTTGCCGGGACGATGAATTCCGGATTCGTGGGATCCTCCTTCTGCATTACGCCGTCAAGCGTTGTGAAGAAGCTGAACTGAACGGCATCCTTAGGGTTGTACGGCATAACGTGGCCATAGGTGAGACGCATGGTGGAGTTGGCGTCGGGGTACATGGGCTGCTTCTTCTGCCATTCCAGCAGGCCGGCGGTGTATGCCTTGACGGCATCGTCATAGCCTTCCATGGCCTCGTTATACTCCGACAGCCTTGTGCGGTACACATTGTATATGCTCGCGAACAGCTTGGTAACAGGGTCTGTGAAAATCGCATCAGGATCGTCCGTGAGGGCGTCCTCGATGTATTTGGGATCCACGAAGTCGGAGTTCTCGAACAGGTAGTTCACATAAGCGTCGATGTCGATGGTGGCGAAATCGTCGAACCCGCCGCCCAGGTCGTTCAGATAGTCCTTCTCAAGGGCGCGGTCGCGGTAGAACTTGAGAAGCGCGGCGGCCTCCTTGCGGTCCAGTTCCGGCACATAGTCCCGGTACTGTCCCATGATGGCGCCCAGGGCCGTTTTTGCCGATGCGCCCGGATTATTGCGGTTGTATGCCGACATCGCCGACAGCAGGCCCACGAGCTCAATCCGCCAAGGCGCCTCCATAACCAGCCTCATGGCCTTGTATGCCTCGTCGGACGCCTCCACGTACGATGCAATCCTGTCCAGGGCGTCGCCGTATTTCTCCTTGCGGGGCTTCTTCTTGTTCACCCATTTCATGAACAAAGCCTCTTTCTCCTTCTCGCGGTCGATGATGCCGAGCTTTGCGAAAGCCAGTTCCTCGCCCTGCCATTTCTTCCATCCGTTTGCCGATGAAGCATACTTGTTGGCATACTTGAGCTGAACGTCCGGGTCTGCGCACATGGCCTCCCACATGATATCCTGACGGATGGTGCGGGCGTCCACGGCGATGCGCTGAACCTCTATCATCTGCTGAAGCTGGGCGGCGGTCTGGAACCTCTGGGTTCGGCCGGGATAGCCGAGGATCATGGTGAAATCACCCTTCTGCACACCCTTGAGCGACACTTTCAGGTGGCGTTCCGCGGCAAGGGGAACATTGTTCTCCGAATAGGATTCCGGGCTGCCGTCCGGCGCCATGTACACGCGGAACATGGAGAAGTCGCCGGTGTGGCGGGGCCACATCCAGTTGTCGGTTTCACCTCCGAACTTGCCTACCGATGCCGGCGGCGCGCCTACGAAGCGAACGTCCGAATATGTCTTGTACACTATAAGGTAGTATACATTGTTATTGTAGAACGAAGTGATCTGCGCATGGCAGCCGGGGTTGGCCTCCTCCGCATTCTTGCGGAGTTCCCTGCGCACGGGATTGGGATCTTCCAGGCCTTCAAGCTGCGCGGTAACATCCTCCATGCTCACAAGGAAGGTTACAGTGAGCCTGGGAACCGGAAGCTCCTGAGCCCTGTTCATTGCCCAGTAGCCGTCCATCAGGTAGTTGTGCTCCGGAGTGGACAGGCCCTGTATGCTGCTGTAGCCGCAGTGGTGATTGGTTACCAGAAGGCCGTCCTTGGAAATGATTTCTCCGGTGCAGCCGCCCCCGAAATGCACGATTGCATCCTTGAGCGAGCCGTGGTTGATGCTGTAGATCTCGTCCGGGGTAAGGCGGCATCCGGCATCGGCAAGCGATTTGCCGTTAAGCTGCTCCAGAAGGGGCAGGAGCCACATTCCTTCATCGGCACTGGCGCCCAGGCATATCAGGGCGGCGGCAATTATAGCGATAATCTTTTTCATACTACTTGACTATATCCATTTCACGAATGAGGTTCTTGGCTCCGCCCAGTTTGTCGATGCAGAAGAGGACGTAGCGGATATCCACGCATATGCAGCGCTGGAGTTCCGGCTCGAAAATAACGTCCGAGCTCATGGATTCCCAGTTGCCGTCGAATGCCAGGCCGATGAGGCGGCCGTAGGCGTCCAGCACGGGAGAGCCGGAGTTGCCGCCGGTGATGTCGTTGTTGGTGATGAAGCAGAGGTGGAGGGTGCCGTCCTTATCGGCATAATTGCCGAACTGCTTGGGAGTGGCGCTGTACCAGGGCTTAAGGGCCTCGGGGACGATGAATTCCGGGTTGGAGGGATCTTCCTTCTCCTGCACGCCGCGGAGGGTTGTGAAGTAGTCGTAGAAGAGGCCGTCCTTGGGGCTGTAGGGCATCACGTGGCCATAAGTGAGGCGCATGGTGAAGTTGGCGTCAGGGTATGACGGCTGGCCCTCCTGCCATTCCAGCAGACCGGCAGTGTATGCGCTGCGATAAGGTTCCATGGCCTCTTCCAGCTGCTTTGTCTTCAGATACAGGCCGTATGCGTTGCTGAACACATTGAACGAAAGCTGCATTGCAGGATCCTGCATGGCTTCCTGTAGTTCCTCCTGGGTTTGAATGCCGCTCCAGGCCTCTTTTACCTTTTCATAGGATACGAAGGCCGATGTGTTGAACAGCCAGGTAACATACTTGTCGATGTCGAGGTCTACGAAGTGTTCGCCTTCCGGCATGATGCCGTCCATCATTACAAGGGAGGTGTCCATCCTCTCCTGCAAGAAGCCCAGAAGGGCCACGGCCTCCTGGCGGTCCAGCGGGGCATAGTAGCTGTCGTACTCTTTCTTCAGTTTATCAAGAGCGTCCAGCACGGCCTGGTTGATGTTGCCTTCATTTTCCTGGGCGCCGCCGAGGACATTGTTGATGAAGCTGAAGGCTAGGGCCTGGATCTCGATCTGGAAAGCGCTTTCGTACACAAGGTTGAAGGCTTTCTGAACCGGAGAAGCGGCTACGGTTGCTGCAGCGATCCTGTCCATGGCCTCTCCGTATTTCTCAATACGGGCGGGATCCTCGTTCACCCAGGCGATGAACGCTTCTTCCTTGGCCTCCTGGCGGGCGATGATGTTAAGGTCCTTGAAGGCCTTTTCTTCGCCCTGCCACTTCTTGCGGTAGTTGGTGGAGGTGGCGTATTTATCGGCATACTGGAGCATTATGGCCGCATCCGAGCACATTGCATCCCACATGAGCGCTTCGCGGGTGAGGCGGGCGTCGATTGCAATGCGCTGAACCTGAAGCATGTCCTTCAGCTGGGCTGCGGTCTGGAAGCGCTGTGTGCTGCCGGGATAGCCCATGACCATGGCGTAATCGCCTTCCTTTACACCCTTGAGGGATATGGTGAGGTGTTGTTTTGCCTTGAGGGGAACATTACTCGGGGCATAGTCTGCGGGACGGCCTTTCTTATCGGCATAAACGCGGAACATGGAGAAGTCGCCGGTGTGGCGGGGCCATTCCCAGTTGTCCGTGTCTCCGCCGAACTTGCCGATCGAGGACGGAGGTGCGCCCACGAAACGAACGTCAGTGTAGTTCCTGTATACTATAAGGTAGAACACGTTGCTGTCATAGAACGACTCAACCGCCACCTCGCATCCGGGGTTGGCTTCTTTGGCCTCTCCTTCGATGAGGGCCTGGGCCAGGGGACGGGTTTCCGGATCTGACATCTTTTCCGTTACGTCCTCCATGTATACGAGGAACTTCACGGAGAGGCCCGGAACGGGGATCTCCTGGTTGCGCTTCAGGGCCCAGTAACCGTCCATGAGGTAATTGTGCTCCGGAGTGCTGAGCTCCTGGATACGGCTGTATCCGCAGTGGTGGTTGGTGAGAAGGAGACCGTCCCGGGAAACGATTTCTCCGGTGCAGCCGCCGTCGAACTGTACCACTGCGTCTTTCAGTGATCCGTGATTGACGCTGTAGATGTCTTCCGCGGTGAGGCGGCAGCCTTCGCGCTGCATAATGTCGATGTTCATGCTCTGCAGAAGCGGGAGCAGCCACATTCCTTCATCGGCCATCGCGCCCACGCATATGGTGAGCGCAGCCGCAAGGGCAAGGATTCTCTTCATATCTGTGATAATTTTGACAAATGTAATCAATTTCCCCCTCCCGTGCAAGGGGAAAAGTGCCGATGACGCAGTTCGCGCAGCAGCTCCCGGCCGGTGTAGCCCAGCTCTTGGGTGAGCAGTTTGTCAAGTTCCTCTTCGCTTGCGCCGATGCGGTTGCATACGTAGGAGAAGTCCAGGGTGTGGAGGTGTATTTCCTCTTTGTCGATGAGTTTCCAGAGTGCCTTGTAGGCTTTGCTTGTCGTTTTCATGGCTTCATGGTTTTTTCGCAAAGCTATGCCGCCGTTTCCGGAATGTCAAGAGAAACTTTGCTTTGATATGCAGAAATTTACGTTTTTTATGTAGATTTCTTAATAATCTCAACTTTTTCTTTACAATGTAAAGATTTAATTTACACGATTAGAGGGGTGCTTTGCATACTTTTGCGTCAAATGTAAAGCATCAGCATTCATGGAAAAGCAGCTCAGGGACAATCTTAACAGAATCCGGCGCGAAATGAATCTTACCCAAAAGGAGATGGCCGAAAAACTCGGAATGTCGCGCGTGGCTTATGCAAACATCGAAACCGGGAAGACGCGCCTTATCAGCGACAAAGTTGAACGCTTCGTCGAACGCAACGATGTTTCCCCCGCCGAGATGGTCCTTGGCTACAAGATTTCCGAGGACGATGTGCACACCCTCCAGCAGGCGCAGGCCGATTACGGGCGCCGCCGCCAGGAAATCGTGGACGCCTACGAAGAGCGCATATCGGCCCTGAATGCCGAAATCGACTCGCTGAAACAGCAGGTGGCCGACCTGCGTGACTCCATCGACACGAAAAACGACATAATCAACCTCCTGCGCCGGCAGATTGAGGGCCGATAGGGGGTTGGGCGTCATTTTGAGGCCGATTTTGACGCCGAGTCGGCAATTTGGCCGGTTGGGCGTCATTTTCGGGGCTTTTTTGATGCCGAGTCGGCAATTTGACTGGTTGGGCGTCATTTTGAGGCCGTTTTTGATGCCGAGTCGGCAATTTGACCGGTTGGGCGTCATTTTCGGGGCATTTTTGACGCCGGGAGCGGAAAATTCCGTAACTTTGGGTCGATGAAGCCGAATCTGAAGCCATATCTCGACAAAGAGCGTCTGGAAGCCGGGTGCGATGAGGCCGGCCGGGGTCCTCTGGCCGGGCCTGTGTTCGCCGCCGCGGTAATCCTGCCGCCGGACTTTTTTCATCCGCTGCTGAACGACTCCAAGCAGATGACCGAAAAGGCCCGCGAGGAACTGCGCCCCATCATCGAACGCGAGGCTGTGGCATGGGCCGTGGAGGAGGTGAGCGCAGAGGAAATCGACAAACTGAACATCCTCTGGGCCAGCGTTACGGGAATGCAGAGGGCTGTCCTGAGGCTGGCCCCGGCCCCGGACTTCCTGCTGGTGGACGGAAATAAATTCCGCCCCTTCGGCCGATACGGTTTCAAAGACTACCGGACGGTTGTGCACGGGGATGCCACATATGCGTCCATCGCCGCCGCATCCGTGCTTGCAAAGACCTACAGGGATGATTTTATGCGCAAAATCGCAGCCCAATATCCGCAGTATGGCTGGGACCGGAACATGGGATACCCCACGCCGGAGCACATCGACGCAATACGCCGCTTCGGCTACACTCCCTGGCACAGGAAGAGTTTCCACGTGAAAGAGCTTGAACCATCGCTTTTTTAATTTTGCTTTTGCGCGAAAAATCCTTATCTTTGCACCCCTTATGGAAAAGGAATAAAAACACATAATCATAGAAATGAAAAACTACAGCTCCAAAAACATCCGCAACGTCGTCCTCATCGGCGCATCGCGCAGCGGTAAGACCACCCTCTCGGAGGCCATGCTTTTCGAAGGCAAGGTAATCGACCGCCGCGGCTCCGTGGAAGACAAGAACACAGTGTCCGACAACACCGAGTTCGAACAGACCAACCAGAAGTCAATCAACGCCACTCCGCTTTACGCAGAGTTCGAAGGCAACAAAATCAACTTCATCGACGCTCCCGGTTCCGATGATTTCTCCGGCGGCGCACTCTCCGCTTTCAAGGTGGTGGAGGCAGCCGTGATGGTGATGAACGGCGCCGCAGGCATCGAGGTTGGCACCACCCTGTTCGCACGCTATGCCGACCAGTACAACGTTCCCATGCTCATCGCCGTGAACCAGATGGATCACGACAAGGCAAACTGGGACGGCGTAAAGGCTGCGCTCAAGGAAGAATTCGGCAGCAAGGCTATCCTCTGCCAGTTCCCCGTGGCCCCCGGCCCCGGCCTGGAAGGATTCGTGGATGTTTTGAACATGAAGTTCTACAACCGCAAGAACGAGGAGCAGGACATCCCCGCCGCATATGCCGACGAAGCTGAAGAACTCCGCGCAGAGCTCATGGAGAAAGCTGCCGAGGGTTCCGACGAACTCATGGAGAAATTCTTCGACACCATGGAGCTTTCCGATGATGAAATCAAGGAAGGCCTTCGTCTCGCAATGCTCAAGGGAGACGCCATCCCCGTATTCTGCGTTGCTGCAAAGGAGAACATCGGTGTGCGCAGGCTCATGGACGTTCTCGTTCACATCGTCCCTTCACCCGAAGGCCGCAAGGAGAAGACCATCGACGGCGGCGAACTGGCTTGCAACCCTGCAGGTCCCACCGCACTGTTCATCTTCAAGACCAGCGTGGAGCAGCATCTCGGCGACGTGTCCTATTTCAAGGTGATGAGCGGCACCCTCAACGAGGGCGCGGATCTCGTGAACCCTGAAACCGGCAACGCAGAGCGCCTCAGCGCAATTTACGCGGTTGCGGGAGCAAAGAAGGAGAAAGTCACCTCCATCAGCGCGGGTGACATCGGTTGCGTCATGAAACTCAAGGGCGGCAAGACGGACGTTACTCTTGCACAGGCCGGAGTTGAGGCTGTCTCACACATGGTATTCCCGGACTTCAAGTACCGCACCGCCATCAAGGCTGTGGACAAGAACGACGAGGCCAAGGTTGGCGACGCCCTCAACAAGATTGCGGCACAGGATCCCACCATCAGCGTGGAATACTCCAAGGAACTCCGCCAGACCATCCTTTCCGGTATGGGCGAGCAGCACATCAACTATGTGAAGTGGAGAGTAACCAACGAGTTCAAGCAGAACGTTGAACTCTACGCTCCCAAGGTGCCCTACCGCGAGACCATCACCAAGATCGCAACCGCACAGTACCGTCACAAGAA
>JAGAAY010000084.1 GCA_017615065.1 Bacteroidales bacterium
CCGCCACTCCGAGGAGCAGCCCAAACACGAAGAACCCGACGTGTTCTAGTTTTGCGTTCTCTCGCGCGCGTGTGGGGCCGTAAAACGGAATTGACTGAAAGTCAATGACTTGTAAAAACGGGGTGTTGCAATTTGCAACACCCCGTTTTTGTATCTCGCTGTGTATCAACGACATCCATTTTACGGCTCGCACATTCGATTATTTTTCGTATCTTCGTAGCATGAACGAGAAGATTTACGTCATAGGCGGACATGCCGTGAAGGTGGTGCTGGATGAGCCGTGGGCTTTTGCGGAGCTGACGCTTCAGCAGAAGGAGCTGGTGCGAAGGCTTAAGGCGGGGGAGGATATCGGCATTGAGTCGGTGCCGGCAGACAGGCCGGAGCAGTTGCAGGTGAACGATGCGCTGATGGGTAAGGAGTTCATGACGCGCGAGAAGTGGAGTACTTTGTCGGCCGATGAGCGCTTCGCATTCCGCCATACGCTGGATATGCAGCAATATGCTCCTTTTGAGGCCGATGAACCCGGGAAGCCGATATTCACTCTTACGGTGCATGATGGCGTGCCGGGCGAAATCGAAGCTTCGCGCAAGGACTGGAAGGAGGTAACGGCGGTTGACGAACAGCCTCCGTTCTACTATGGCTACGTTCTGGGCGACAAAACCATCTACGAGTATTTCCCCACCAAGGAGATATCGGCAGGCGTGTTTATCCTGAATGCCGATTATTCCCAAGGCCACTACTACGCGTATCCCGGAATGCCGTTGCGCGTGACGTCCTTGCAGGTGAATACTTCATTGATGATTCAGTACACTTTCGCCACGGCTCCGCTGGACACGCTGCTGCTTCATGCATCGGTAACCCGTTATCAAGGCAAGGCGAATCTGTTCTTTGGGGTTAGCGGAACGGGCAAGAGTACTCACAGCCGTCTGTGGCACGAGTATGTGCCGGAGAGCGATCTCATGAACGACGACAATCCCATCATACGCTTCGCTCCCGGTGGGGAATGCACTGTTTACGGTTCTCCCTGGAGCGGCAAGACGCTGTGCTACAGGAATGTGCAGGCGCCGGTGAATGCGCTGGTGCGCCTGGAGCAGTCTCCGGTTAACGAAATCTCCCGCCTGAAACCCCTGCAGGCGTATGCAAGCGTAATCGCTGCGGTGTCCACTATCCGTTGGAAGCACGAGATTATGGATCTGCTCGTTCCCACTGTGGAAAGGGTGGCCATGAACATCCCCTGCTACCAGCTGCACTGCAGGCCGGACAGGGAAGCTGTGGAAGTATGTAAAAACGCTATAATATGATAATAGGTATTTGCAACGACCATGCGGGCGTTGACTTCAAGAACAAGCTCATCCGCCTTCTGAAGGCCCGCGGGATAGAAGTGGAGAACTTCGGAACAGACACTCTGGAGAGCGTGGATTATCCGGATTATGCCCATGCCCTGGCATCGGCAGTAGAATCCGGCAAAGTGGATCTTGGCATCGCAATCTGCGGCACCGGCAACGGCATGGCCATCACGCTGAACAAGCATGCGGGAATCCGTGCCGGACTGGCCTGGGACAAGGAAATCGGCGCATTGGTAAAGGCTCACAACAACGCCAACGTGCTTGTTCTCCCGGCCCGTTTCATTTCCTATCGCACCGCGTCGCTTATCGTCCGCACCTGGCTGGACACCCCCTTCGAGGGCGGCCGTCACCAGAGGCGCATCGACAAGATTCCCTGCAAATGACGCCCTTCACCCGCGACATTGCCGATTATCCCGGCGGCATCGTCCTTCCCGTGGACAAGCCGTTCCGCTGGACGTCGGCCGATGTAATCCGCAAACTCAAATACGCGGCAATAAGGCATTTCGGCAAGAAGAACCTCAAGGTTGGTCACGCCGGCACCCTGGATCCCCTGGCAACGGGCGTCCTCCTGGTGTGCATCGGCGATGCCTGCAAACGCGCGCAGCAGCTCCAGGACAGCCCCAAAGAGTACATCGCCCGCATCCGCTTCGGCGCTACAACACCGTCGTACGACCTCGAGAAGGAGGTAGACCGCACATTCCCGTATGAACACATAACGGCCGATGCCGTCGCCGCAGCGCTCAAGGGCTTCATCGGCGTACAAGAGCAGGTTGCGCCTCTCTTTAGCGCAAAATCGGTCGATGGAGTCCGCGCCTACGAACTGGCCCGCCGCCTCTACCGCCGAGGCGAAACCGCCCAAATCGACGAGCTCTCTTTGCAGATGCTCCAGCGCAATACAATCGAAATCACGGAGCTTGAGCTTCTGTCATTCTTGGCGAAACCCGCCGGAGATGGACAAAACTTTTTCGCTCCCCCTTGCGGGGTAGAAAAAGTTTTAGTCCACGACGGCAAAACAGAGCCTGTACGTACGGCTTCTTCTCGAATCAATGTGGCTGACACCTCGCATCTAGGCCTCCCTGAGGCAACAATCCGCATCGCCTGCTCCAAAGGCACCTACATCCGCGCCTTCGCCCGCGACCTCGGCGAAGCCCTCTCCTCCGGCGCCCACCTCAGCGCCCTCCAACGCTCCCGCAGCGGCTCCTACCGCATCGACGACTGCCTCTCCCTCGACGAAGCATTATCGGCATTACAAGCGTAAAATGGATGTTGTTGATACATAATGAGATATAAAAACGGGGTGTTGCATTTTGCAACACCCCGTTTTAACAAGTCATTGACTTTCAGTTAATTCCGTTTTACGGTCAGATTCTGCCGAGGCGATCCTGGGCGAGGCCCATGCGGCGGGCGAATTCGCGGCGGCCGATGAGGGAGATGATGTCGGCGATGGGGAGGCCGCTGGCGGCGCCGGTGAGGCACAGGCGGAGGCTGTTCATCACTTTGCCCATGGGGTACTCGCGCATCTTGATGTAGCCGACCAGTTCTTCTTCAAGGGCGGGTACTTCGAGGGAACCGCGGTAAACGTCAAGGTCGTCGAAGCCGAATTCGGCACCGGTAATACGCTGGCATACTTCGAAGCAGTATTCGTAGTGGTCTTCTTTCCAGAATTTGTCCACGTCCTTCTGCACGTATTCCGAAGGGGCGACGAACAGAGACTTGGCTATGTCCCACATATCGGCAACAAACATCGCCCTCTCTTTCACCAGTTCCACCACTTTCTCCACATAGTCGCGGGAGAATACGCCATTCTCAAAGTCCGGAACCACGGCATCGGCGGACACGGACACACCATTGCTCTCCAGAACTGGAATGAACAACGAAGCAAGCTCAGAGGCACTCTTCATGCGCAGATACTCGCGGTTGAACCACTTGGCTTTCTCCAGATTGAAGCGTGCGCCTGATTTGATAACCCTATCCAGTGAGAACACGGGCACAAGTTCGTCGATGGTGTACAGTTCCCTTTCACCGCCGGGATTCCAGCCCATCAGGGCGAGCATATTCACGAAAGCCTCGGGGAAGTAGCCGTCTTCACGGTATCCGCGGGACACTTCGCCGGTTTCGGGATTCTCCCAGCGCAGGGGGAACACGGGGAAGCCCAGGCGGTCGCCGTCGCGTTTAGACAATTTGCCCTTTCCGTCAGGCTTCAGGAGCAGCGACAAATGCGCAAACCGGGGCATGGTGGAAGTCCAGCCAAACGCCTCGTACAGCAGATAGTGCAGCGGAAGCGAAGGCAGCCACTCCTCACCGCGGATAACCTCGGTGATTTCCATCAGGTGGTCGTCCACTATGTTTGCCAGGTGGTAGGTGGGGAGTTCATCGGCCCTCTTCCAGAGCACCTTGTCGTCGAGGGTGTCGGTATTCACTTCCACGTGGCCGCGGATAAGGTCGTCCATCTGGACAACGCGGTTCACAGGCATCTTGAAGCGGACGGTCCAGTCGGTGGTTTCCGCCAGCAGGCGCTCAACCTCGTCAGAAGGAAGCGTGAGTGAATTACGCAGGGAACCGCGGCTGGCGGCATTGTACATGAAAGTCTGGCCGGAGGCTTCGGCCTCAGCCCTCTTGACCGAAAGTTCATCGGCACTGTCAAAAGCATAATATGCCCATCCGGCGTTAACCAGCTGCTCGGCATACCGGCGGTAAATCGGCCTTCTCTGGCTCTGGCGATACGGAGCGTGGGGATGCTTGTCAGAAGCCACCTCCACAACCTTGCCTTCGGCATCCACACCTTCGTCGGGGATGATGCCGCACCAGCGCAGGGCTTCGATTATATACTCCTCGGCCCCGGGCACGAAACGGTGCGAGTCGGTATCCTCGATACGGATAATGAAATCGCCGCCTTTCTGCTTGGCATACAGGTAATTATACAATGCGGTGCGCACGCCGCCCATATGGAGCGGTCCGGTGGGGGAGGGCGCAAATCTTACTCGGGTTCTTCTTTCCATGGAACTATTTCTCTATATGTGCGCGCCTTATCGCGGGTGTATTTACAAGCTGGCTGATATCGTCGCCGGGCTCGACGCAAAGCACAGGCTTCACCTCGGAGAAGAAGTGCAGCTGCCTTACATTGTCGGAACTGTTGTAGCCGATCTTGATGGGGGTAACCTCCGGCAGTACAACCTCTTCGCCGTGCGAACCGGTTTCCCATACGAACCCATGGTCGATGACGACTATATTGCCCAGGTTCATATCTGTGATTTCGCCGATCTTGCCCATTTCAAAGCCCGTGACGATGGCGGTGATCTTCACCTTGTCGCCGAACTCGGGATCGTTGTCCCACACGATGCCTTTCTTGAAGCGGTTTGCGTTGCCGGTGTACTCCTCTATCATTTCGTCTACACGTTTGAGGTCGCTCATCTTGGCACCCTGCTCGTTATAGCCTACAGTGATGTTCACCAGCACGTTCTTGGCGGTGCTGAGGTCGAAATCGTTCAGCAGCGGGCTCTCGAATGCGCCCTTCACCGCTTCTTCCAGACGGTCGTGACCGCTGCCTTCGCCGCTGCCCATCAGGGCCATGCCGCTGTTGCGCATCATCTTGCACACGTCCTGGAAGTCGACATTGATATAGCCTGGCTTGGTGATAACCTCGATTATGCCCCTGACGGCCGTGGCCAGCACCTCATCGGCCTTGGGGAAGGCCTCCTGGATAAGGGTGTCGCCGTAATAGTCGTACAGTTTCTCGTTGTTGATGATGAGCAGGCTGTCCACGTTCTTTTCAAGCTCGCGGATGCCGTCAACCGCCTTGGACTGGGATTCGTTGCCCTCGTTCTTGAAGGGGATGGTAACTACTGCAACGGTAAGGATGCCGCGGTCCTTTGCCATCTTGGCGATGACGGGAGCTGCGCCTGTTCCGGTGCCGCCTCCCAGGCCTGCGGTTACGAACAGCATCCTGGTGCCGTTATCCAGAACCTTGGCTGCAATCTCGTCCTGCGATTCCATGGCCGCGTTGCGTCCGGCGACGGGATCCGTGCCTGCGCCAAGTCCTGCGCCCATCTGAATCTTCACGGGTACTTCGCTTATGGAAAGGGCCATTGCATCGGTGTTGCACACAACGAAGCTGCAGCCCTCGATGTTCTTGCGGTACATATAGTTGACTGCGTTGCAGCCGCCTCCGCCTACGCCGATAACCTTGATGATGGAGTCTTCGCCGTAAGCCCAGTCGCGAGGGGTAATGTCGGTTTTGATATCGTAATCCATAGTCTATTCTTCAGTCATTTTGTTGTACCATGAAGTGAGCTTGTCCCAGAAAATTGTGCCGGTTGTCTCTTCTCCGGTTTCCTTTGAAATCTTTTTCGTGGTGACCTTGGTTCCCTTTTTCTTTTTTTTGGTTTCTTTCTCGACCGTGACAATTTCATCGGGACTGAAAAGCTGTCCGTTGCCGGTGGCCTCATCTACGAAAACCTCTTCATAGACCAGTTCCGGTTTCTTCTCTTCGACAACTGTTTCCGGCGTGGTTGCGCAATCCGGCAGGTGGTCGTCCTTGGCCGCCAGAATCATGCCCACGGAAGCAGTTGCTCCGAGCTCGTAGATGCTGCTCACCTCGGCGGAGAACCTGTGCCTGGGATAGCCGGGACGGATTTCATAGCCCGACATGTCCTTGAGCAGGTTGCCGATGTTGGTGAGGCGGGCGCCGCCGCCGGTAAGGACGATGCCGCTGCGAAGGTCGTTGTGCAGTCCGCTTTCCTGGATGTAGTACAGCACAGCCGACAGGATTTCGCGGCTGCGGGCGTCGATTATTTCGGAAATATACCTCACGGGCACTTCCCTGATGGGATCCGTAACACGCAGCTGCAGCACTTTTTCGCTGAGGGGACCCAGCTTGGAAGGCAGGCATGCGCCGAAGCGTTTCTTGATATTCTCCGCAAGTTCCTCGGAGATTGTGCACTCGCTGCGGATATCCTTAGTAATGTTGAGTCCGCCGAAGGGGATTGCGGCGTAGCTCCTCATAATGCCTCCGAAGTAGATGCTCACAGAAGTGACACCTGCGCCGATGTCGACCAGCGCAACACCGTTCTGCTTTTCATCTTCGGTCAGAACCGCCTTGGCAACGACGTCCGGGAGGAAATACTTCTTGGCGATGGCGATACCCAGGGTATTGAAGATCTTGTCCACTGCAACGGTGGCCTTGCGGTTGCCGATGAACACCTTGAAGGTGCCCTTGATGTTGCCGGAGATCGCGCCGATTACATCGTCCTCCATGGCCTCGATCTGGTCTTCGATACTGAACGACTGGGCCACGGCGCCGTACATGATCTGGCTCTGGCTGTCCTCGAGCGGATAAGTTTCCAGGGCAAGCGACTTGAGGTCGGACACTTCGCTGGCGGAAATGAACTCGTCGGGATCGGCCCTGTCCACGGTGCCGCTTGCAATCTCCTGACGCACGTCGTAGCGGGGGAGTCCCACCACAACCTGAAGAATCTTTATCATCAGCTCGGATTCGGCCTCCTCGATGGCTTTCTTCAGAGGAATCGAAGCCTTCTGGGGATTCAGGACAAGGCTGTTCCGGATACCGTCGGCCGGAGTCTCCTTGTAGTAAACAATCTGGACGTCATCCCCTTTGACGCGGGCTACGCAGAGCCCGAACTTGGACGTTCCCAGGTCAATCGATGCTATGTACCGTTCTTCCATATAGTTGGTTTTTGTTATCTGCAAACTATCTGTCCGTCGAACCTAAGGTCGACATTCCTGTATGGTGTCTGGCGCGTGGGCGCTATACATTCGTAATAAAGCTTCAGGCGGCCGAATTTCCCGGCTATGTCTGTAGGGCTGCCGAAGCGGAAGCACTCGTCGCCCACACGTGGCGTGAGCATGAGCTCTCCATCGGCAGTTACATTGATCTGGCTTATCCTGCTGCTCCAGAATCCCTTCATCTCCGTGGCCAAAGCCGTCATGCGCAGCAGCCACTGCAACTCCTCTTCGCTCTGAGGCTTGCCCTTGAAGCCGGCCGTAAGCGTAAGGGGAAGGCATCCGTCAACCACCGGAACCCTCACGGGATGCTTCTCCTGAATGGGGAAGAGGAATCCGTCGGCATCGGCATACCAACCGCCATCGGACGTCTGGAAGCGTACAACAGGGGCCTTCTGGGTGATTTCCACGTGAAGGACTCCGTCGTCGCCGGTCCAGGCGTTGCTCTTGTTGATGGCTCCTTTGCTGTTGAGGATTTCCTCCATCTTCACAAGGTCCACCTCCTCGAGCCGCTGTCCGCGCCACGGGCCGTAGTCCTCCAGGAAATGCTCTACGTCGGCGGGACTCACGAATTTGCGCTCCGTGCTGTCCAGGATCACCGTTTCCAGCGCCTTGCAGGTGACAAGATGCCTGCTGCGGGCATATGAGCTCGTAGCCAGCAGCCATATCGCCACTGAAGCAAGCACCACGGCGGATGCGCAAATTATGTCCACGACGCGTTTATTCATCTCTTTTCCAGCATTTCGGTTATAAGAGGTATGAACCTGTCGATGTTGCCCGCGCCGAACGTTACCAGCACGTCAACGGGCTCATCGGCAAGGTAATCCATGAGTTCTTCCCTGCGCAGCAGCACCTTCTCCGGAGCGGTGACGTCCTTGAATATAATCTCCGACGTAACTCCGGGAATGGGCTCCTCGCGTGCGGGATAAATGTCCAGCAGGATGAGCTTGTCCACCATGCTCAGCGACTGTGCGAACTCGGGCGCGAAATCGCGTGTGCGGGTGTACAGGTGCGGCTGGAAAATGGCGGTAATCTTCCTCCCCGGGAAAATGTCCCTCAGGGAAGAGATTGCCGATGAAAGCTCCGCCGGATGATGGGCATAATCGTCCACATAGGCAATTCCGGGCTTGTTCACGTGCATTTCCAGGCGCCTCTTCACTCCGCGGAAAGTGTCGATGGCGGCCTTGATCTTTTCCGGGTCGATGCCGTAGCAAAGCGCCATGGCCGCAGCGGCAACGCTGTTCTCCGCGTTCACCCATCCGGGAGTGCCGACGCGGATGCCCTTCAATACGCCATTGGGATGAACCAGGTCGTAAATGAAGCAGCCGTCCGGCCCGGGATGTGCGTTCACGGGGTGGAAATCGGCCCCGGTATCAGTATAATGATAGGTATATACCTTGGCTTTCGTATCACCGGCGCCAACGGGAACGCCTTTCTTGCAGATAAGCGTGCCGCTCACCTGCGACGCAAAAGCCTTGAAGGCCTCCACTACATGGGCATAGTCGCCGTAAATGTCCAGATGATCGGCGTCCACTGCGGTTATCACTGCAATCTCCGGGAAAAGCTGCAGGAAGGAACGGTCGAACTCATCGGCCTCCGCAACCACGGTGTCGGTGTGACTCATCAGGAGATTTGTCCTGTAATTGCAGGATATGCCGCCCAGGAAGGCGGAGCAGCCGTGCCCGCTTTCCGTGAGGATATGTGCAAGCAGCGTGGAAGTGGTGGTCTTTCCGTGAGTGCCGGATACGGCCAGGCAGTGCTGCCCGCGGGCGATTTCGCCAAGCATCCGGGAACGCTTCACCACTTTGTATCCGCCATTGAAGGCATGCTGCAGTTCGCCCAGATCGGCCGGAATGGCGGGAGTGTACACGACCAGCGTTTCG
Source organism: Bacteroidales bacterium (assembly GCA_017615065.1). Classification (GTDB taxonomy): domain Bacteria; phylum Bacteroidota; class Bacteroidia; order Bacteroidales; family UBA932; genus Cryptobacteroides. The sequence continues at coordinate 8,969 of JAGAAY010000084.1, forward strand.
GCCACATCGGCAGGAATAAGGTCGGGCCTGTCCTCATAATGGACGGCGATGCCCTCGGATTCCAGCGCGGCGGTTAGGTCCGACGGGGTGCGGTCATAGCCGGCCACGTCAAATCCCTTGAACTTGAAGTAACGGGCGATGGCGCTCATGCCGATTCCGCCGATGCCTATGAAATAAACGTGCTTCATAATATCCTGTAAACTTCGTCGCAAATTGTCTGTGCAGCTTCACGCAGTGCCATTCCAAGGGCATTCCTGCTCATGGCTTCCCGCCTGGCGTCGTCGTGCAGCAGGCCGATGGCGGTTGGCAGGAGGGTGTCCACGGCATCGGCATCCTTTACCAGGACGGCCGCGTCCTTGCGAACCAGGGCCATGGCGTTGTGAGTCTGATGGTCTTCGGCCACATTGGGCGAGGGCACGAACACCACAGCCTTACCCATGGCGCAGAGCTCGGAAACACTGCTGGCACCGCTGCGGGAAATTACCAGGTCGGCCGCCGCATAGGCCAGATCCATCCTGGAAATGAAGTCATAATGGCCGATGTTGTCCAGATGCAGCCCCTCGTTTTCCCTCTTGGCCTTCATGAACTCGTCGATGCCGGCCTTGTAGTATTTGCCGCATTGCCAGATTATGTCGATGTCGCTTCCGCCCAGGCAGCCCTTGAGTATCCACTGCTTCATGGATTTGTTAAGGGTGCCGCTTCCGAGGCTGCCGCCCACTATGAAGAGGTGCTTGCGCTCCGGATCCAGTCCGAAGTGCTTTATCGCCTCCTCCCTCATTTCCGGAGTAGGGGGCAGCGACACTTCCTTGCGGATGGGGTTGCCGGAAAGCACTATCCTGTCGGCGGGGAAGAAGCGTTCCATGCCTTCATAGGCCACGCAGATGGACTGTACGCGTTTCCCCAGCAGCTTGTTGGTTACGCCGGCAAATCCGTTCTGCTCCTGGATGAGGGCCGGAATCTTCATTCCGGTAGCAGCCCAAAGAAGGGGAGCGCTGGCATAACCGCCCACGCCGATTACGACATCGGGCTTGAACTCCTTGAGAATCCGGCGCGCCATGCCTATGCTGCGGAGCACCTTGAACGGCACCTGGATGTCGTTGATTATGTTCTGAAGGGTGAGCTTCCTCTGCATTCCCACAATGGGCAGTCCGACGATCTTGTACCCTGCTGCGGGAACCTTCTCCATCTCCATCTTGCCCTCGGCCCCCACGAAGAGGATTTCCGTTTCGGGCTGCACTTCCTTAAGCTTGTTCGCTATGGATATGGCCGGGAAGATGTGTCCTCCCGTGCCTCCGCCGCTCACTATGGCGCGTATGGGCCTGTACTTATTCTCCATTGTCTTCGTTTAGTGTTTCCAGTTGTTCAAGGTCGTCCAGCCCTGCCTGCACGGGGTCGCTGTGCTCGATGATGGGGGCGGCATCGGCCTCCCTCTTCTGCATCTTAACCCACACGTTGCGGCTGATGGACAGGATTATGCCAAAAGCCAGGCAGAACATTATGAAGGCCGACGAGCCGTGGCTTATCATCGGCAGCGTCTGTCCGGTCTGCGGTACAAGGGGCAGATGCACGTTCACAGCCATATGCAGCATTGCCTGCGAGCATATCATCAGGATGAGTCCGGCTACGCTGAGCTTGGCGAACAGGTTGTCGCCGCAGTCCTTCACTATCATTACACCCCTGGCCAGCAGGCTGAGGTAAAGCATTATTATGAGCAGTCCTCCCACAAGCCCGGTTTCCTCCACGATAAAACTGTACATATAGTCCTCGTAGATGGCTGCGGTGACATATTTCTGAGTGCTTCCGCCGATGAATTTGCCGAAGATTCCCCCTTCCTTGATGGCGTATTCCGCGCTGATTGGCTGCTTGAGTTTGTCCATGGCCTTGTAGAAGGCGGTGGTGCCGGGCCTGGTCTCGTACAGCTGCTCCAGGTTGGCTTCGTCACTGTTATGAATTCTGCTCTTCAGGGTAGCGCCTCTTCCCTTGTCGGTGAATGCGAGAGCCGTTACAAGGAGCCCCGCGCCCACAACCAGCACGGCAAGGTAAACGAGGATGTGCTTGAACTTGATGCCTCCCAGTATGCACAGAAGGAGCATTACTCCGGCTATCAGGATAGCTGCGGAGTTGCTGCCCATGATAACAAGACCGGTGGTGGCGGCCATGGGGATGAAGATGTAGAACGTTTCCAGGAACCAGTCCGTGCCCACGAAACTGAAGCTGGGATTCTGCTCTGCGAACTTTGTGAAGAAGGTGAAACGCTTCTCCTTGAAACTGCTCACAGCCCAGGCTATGTACATCACCATTACCACTTTGACTATCTCGAACACGTGAATCTGCATTCCGCCCAGAAGCAGGATACGGTGTGCAACGGCCTTCTGCGGAAATTTAAAGATGGGATTCTTGATGTGGAACATCAGAATGGCCAGCAGCGCAAATGCCACAAGAAAGCCGAACTGCGAGAAGAAGCGGTAAACCCCCGTCTTCTTTATCACGAAATAACAGAACGCCATTATTCCCAGGCCGATGGCAACCGCCACAAGCTGATCCCTCACGATGGACACGCGGTCTCCGCCCTGGTTTGCGAGCAGGGTGGTGGACGAGAATACGGCAATGATGGAAATCAGCATGAGGAGCAGGGCGACCATAAGGATAATCTTGTCGCCTTTGAACCCCTCGGTGAGATTCCATATGCTCTTTTTCTTTCGCGCGGTCCTGGCCATAATCTTACAGGTTTCTTACGGCAGCCTTGAACTGGGCGCCGCGGTCTTCATAGTTCTTGAACAGGTCGAAGCTGGCGCAGCAGGGGCTCAGGAGCACCACGTCGCCGGAATCGGCGAATGCCGCAGCCTTGCGCACGGCCTCTTCCGCCGACAGGGCATCGGCCATCTTGTCTACCATGCCTCCGAATGCCGCGTGAATCTTGGCATTGTCCACGCCCAGGCATACGATGGCTTTAACTTTTTCCTTAACAAGGTCGTTGAGCACGGAGTAGTCGTTGCCCTTGTCGGTGCCGCCCACGATCCACACCACGGGACGCTTCTGGCACTCCAGCGCATACCATGCGGAGTCCACGTTCGTGGCTTTGGAATCGTTGATGTAAAGCACGTCCTTGATGCTCAGGACAGGCTCCAGGCGGTGTTCAACCGGCTGGAAAGTCTTGAGGGAATTGCGGATTATCTCGTTGTCGATTCCGCTGGCCTTGGCCGCCAGGGCCGCCGCCATGGAATTGTATATGTTGTGCTTGCCGCCCAGGGCAAGGTCTTTCAGGTAAACGTCGGTTTCCTCCTTGTCGTAGCGGAGAATGATCTTGTCGTCGCGGAGGAATGCGCCCTGCTCCACTTCCTTCTCCTGCGAGAACGGGAGCATCTTGCAGCGTAGGACGATGTTGGAGAGGTGGCCGATGGTGATTTCATCGTCGGAGTCGAAGATGAAGCAGTCGTCCGGAGTGAGGTTGCGGGTGATGTTGAACTTGGCCGCGGTGTAGTTCTCCATCTTGTGGTCGTAGCGGTCAAGATGGTCCGGAGTGATGTTGGTGATGATGGCGATGTCGGGTTTGAACTCGTACACATCGTCCAGCTGGAAGCTGCTGATCTCCAGCACGTAATAATCGAAGTGCTCGGTGGCCACCTGATAGGCGTAGGACTTGCCGATGTTGCCGCCAAGGCCAACGTTCAGCCCTGCATTCTGCAGCAGGTAGTAGATGAGCGAAGTGGTGGTGGTTTTGCCGTTCGATCCGGTTATGCAGATCTTTTTCGCATTGTCATAACGGCCTGCGAATTCGATCTCGGAAATGATGTGCGTTCCGTTCGCGCGGAGTTTCTGCACCATCGGCACGGTCCCCGGGATGCCCGGCGACTTCACCACCTCATCGGCAGTCATAATAAGTTCCTCGGTGTGATGCCCCTCTTCGAAGGGGATGTCCCACTTGCGGAGCATATCGGCATAGCGCTGCTCTATCTTTCCCTTGTCGGAAAGAAATACGTCATATCCTTTTACTTTTGCCAACACTGCGGCGCCCACTCCGCTTTCGGCGCCACCCAAAACTACTAATCTGGACATTGCTTATCTGATTTTCAAAAGTGCTAAAGTTGAAACTGCCAGTATGATTCCCACGATCCAGAAGCGGACGGTGATCTTTGCTTCGTGATGAGGGGGGACGGGTTTGGGGAACAGGACCTTCCCCGGAAGCTGTTTTTTGTCCTGGTAATGATGGTGGAGGGGAGTCATGCTCCATATCCTCACGCCTTCTCCGCGCGTGCGTTTGGTTATCTTGAACCACGCGCGCTGCATGAGCACGCTTAGACTCTCCACGAAGAACACGCCGCACAGCAGGGGAATGAGCAGCTCCTTGCGCAGGAGCACGGCGCTCACGCCGATTATTCCGCCGATTGTGAGGCTTCCCGTGTCGCCCATGAACACCATGGCGGGGAAGGAATTGAACCAGAGGAAGCCGATGAGCGCGCCCACGAAGGCCGACATGAACACCGCCACCTCGCCGGTTCCCGGCATATACATTATATTAAGGTAATTTGAGTCGATGAGGTTGCCGCTGAGCCACGCCAGCAGGCCGATCACCACGCCGACTATTGCCGATGTCCCCGCCGCGAGGCCGTCCAGGCCGTCGGTAAGGTTAGTGCCGTTGGAGCATGCGGTGATCACAACCACGATCATAAGCACGTAGATGGCCCATTTTGCATACCAGCCCCATTTGCCCTTGAAGGGGGAGAGCCACTTGTAATCGAACTCGTGGTTCTTGATGAAGGGAATGGTGGTCTTGGTGCTCTTCACCACGTTCTCTTCCACATACCTTCCGCTTGTAACGGCGGTGTCGTTGTCCAGGGTGCGCTCCACCACAACGGGCTCGAATTCATTTGCTGGCACTTTTTCGCGGACTACGATGTTGGGGCTCCACCAAACTGTGAGGCCGACCAGGAAGCCAAGCATAATCTGGCCGATGAGCTTTGCCTTTTCCGACAGACCTTCCTTCTTGTGGCGGAATACCTTGATATAATCGTCGGTGAATCCCAGCGCACCGCACCAGACAGTGCTGATGAGAAGGAGAATCACGTAGACGTTGGTGATGTCGCAGAACAGGAGAACGCCTACCAGGATGCTCAGGATAATGATAATGCCGCCCATGGTGGGGGTGCCCTTCTTCTGGATCTGGCCTTCAAGCCCAAGGTCGCGCACGGTTTCGCCGATCTGCTTTTTCTGCAGCAGGCGGATGATACGCTTGCCCACCACGAGGGCGAACACCATTGCGGTGACGCTGGCGAGCATGGCCCTTACCGAGAGGTAGTGCATAAGACCCATGCCGGGGATGTCCCAGCCCAGGTTTTCCAGGTATCTGAAAAGATGGTAGATCATTTCATTATCATTTTAAAGGTTTCGGCCACGATTTCCTTTTCGTCGAAATGGTGTTTTACCGTGCCGATAATCTGGTAGTCTTCATGTCCCTTTCCGGCGAGCAGGATGGTGGCGCCTGCAGGAGCAGTCATGATGGCCGTGCGGATTGCTTCCCTGCGGTCGACGATGAAAATGCTCTTGGCGATGCCTTCCCAACTCAGGCCGGCGCGGATGTCATTGATGATTGCCTCGGGGTCTTCTGTCCTGCAGTTGTCGGAGGTGACAATGATGCGGTCGGCCATGGACTCCGCCACCTGAGCCATTTCCGGCCGTTTGGTTTTGTCACGGTCACCTCCGCAACCGAAGAGACATATAAGCTGACGCTCCGGTGCGATGTCGCGAAGGGTTTTGAGTACGCTGCGCATCGCGTCCGGTGTGTGAGCGTAGTCGATAACAACTGAAAGTCCTTTCGGACCTCTCAGGTTCTCCAGCCTGCCTGCAACGCTCTCCAGGCGGGAGAGTGCAAGCAGAACCTCGTCCTTTTCCGCACCCAGGCAGATGGCCGTGGTGTAGATTGCAAGAACGTTGTATGCGTTGTGCTCGCCGATGAGCCTTGTCCATGCCTCGGTGCCGTCGATCTTCAGGAGCATGCCTTCGAAGCCCTGTTCCTGGATGTGTGCGGTGTGGTCGGCAAGGCTGCGGCAGGAGTAGGTGACAATCTTTGCCTTGGTGTTCTGAACCATCACGATGCCGTTGCGGTCATCGGCATTCACTATTGCGTAGGCGGTCTCCGGCAGGTTGTCGAAGAAGAGCTTCTTGCAGCGCAGATACTCCGCGAAGGTCTTGTGATAGTCCAGATGGTCGTGGGTGAGGTTGGAGAAGATACCGGCGGCGAAGTGGAGCCCGGACACCCTTTCCTGCTCCACGCCGATGGAACTCACCTCCATGAAACAGTAGGCGCAGCCTTGCTGCACCATCTGGTGGATGAGTGAGTTTATGGTGATGGGATCGGCGGTGGTATTCGCGGTCTCCAGCCTTTCCTTGCCAACGTAATTGGCGATGGTGGAAAGCAGGCCGCAGTTGTATCCCAGGCTCATGAAGAGCTTGTACAGCAGCGTTACCGTGGTGGTTTTGCCGTTGGTTCCGGTAATGCCCACCAGCTGAAGCTTGGACGACGGGTGCTCATAGAAGTTATCGGCCGCTATGGCTACGGCGTGGCGGCTGTTGCTCACCTGCACGAATGTGACGTCCTTTGCGGCGGGTTTCTCCCTGAGTGCCGATGCTTCCTCGCTCTCGAATACCACGGCTGTGGCTCCGCGCTCCATTGCCTGGAGGATATATGCGTGGCCGTCGCTCTCGAAACCCTTCACTGCAAAGAAGACGGTTCCGGGGGTAACCTTGCGGGAGTCGCTGCAGATGGATGTGATTTCCTTCTTCAGCTGTCCCCACGTGCCCAGCACGCCGATGTTCTCAATAATTTCCGACAGTATCATCTCAGTGTTATTTCTATAATGTCTCCTTCTTTTGCCACCGTTCCCGCGGCGGGTTTCTGGCTGCGGACATGGCCCGATCCGCTGTATGTGCAGCGCAGGCCGCGGCTTTCCGCCTCCCAGAGTGCGTCGCTGAGGCCAAGGCCCTTGAGGTCCGGGATGCGGCCGTCCTGGTTTTCCCTGTACGGCGCTTCCATTTCCGGTACCGTGGCGCTTCTCATAACGCTTTCGCTCCAGCCTTCGTCGATGGCGTATATCTGGTCCACGATCTCGCGGTATGCGCGGGCGGGTTTGTCGCCGCCGTAATAGTTGGAGTGGGAAGGATATGAGTAAACGGTGATAAGCAAAGTGTATTTGGGATTCTCCACAGGGAAGAAGCCTACGAACGTGCCCTGGAACTTTCTGCGGCCGTATTTGTCCACGTAAGGATCCTGCGGATTGGGCTTTTCGTCCCTCATGAGCACGGCGCGTGCGGTTCCGGTCTTGCCCGCCACATGCAGTTTGGCTTTGGCGAGGTGGGACGAGCCGGTACCGCTGGTCACCACGGCCCTGAGGGCGCGGGTTACGGTATCGGCAGTAGCTGCCGAGCAGATGTTGTTCATGAATGCCGGCCCGTACTGCTTCACCACTCGGCCGTCCCTTTCCAGGTCTTCCACCAGATAGGGCTTCATCATGCGGCCCTTGTTGGCGATGGCGTTGTAGAACATCGCCAGGTGCAGGGGAGTGATGGAAATGCCGTATCCGTATGCGTTGGTGAGCATTGTGGCTCCGTTGTAATACTTGCTGCCGGGGGTGTGGACTTCGGGTTTGGCCAGGCCTTCGATGTCGAAGTCGAATGCGGTGCCCAGGCCATATGCGAAGATGTGGTCGTAGTAGCGCTGGGGGTTGTTTCCGTAGTACAGCTGTGCCAGGCGGGCATATACGTAGTTGGATGAGATCTCCAGGCCGTGAATCACGGAGATGTCCCTCATTCCCTGTACGTGCTTGTCTTCAGGAATGCTGGGTACTCCAGGGATGCGGCCGTTGTTGGTGGCGATCCTCTGGTCCAGGGAAACCAGGCCGTCCTCGATAAGGGAGGTGAGGGTGACGGTCTTCATCACGGAGCCCTGTTCACCGCGCTGCCTCAGCACCAGGTTGTCCCTTTCGCGCAGGGGGCTGCCGGGGATGGTGTCGCGTACAAGGTTCACCATTGCGCGCACGGCGCCGGTCTCCACCTCCAGCAGGACTGCGATGCCTCCGCGGATGAGGGGATCCTGGTCGATCTGGCGGCGCAGGGCCCTGTCGGCAATACCCTGGAAGTCGATGTTCAAGGTGGTGCGCACGTCAAGGCCGTCTTCGGCCGCCCTCCACTTCTTGGCGTAGTCGTGGACATACTGGTTGTGCTCCGTAATGCGAAGCTCCTCGTAGCCGTCTTTGCCGTGAAGGAACTGGTCGAAACTGTATTCCAGGCCCCTCTGGCTGAATTCTTTCATTGTGCCGATGGTGCGGCGCGCTAGAGTGTCGTAGGGGTAGATGCGCTCGTCGTGCTGTTCGATCTTGAGGCCGCCCTTGTATGCATGCTCGCTGAACAGAGGGAATGTCCTCAGAGTGTTGAGAGTCTGAAGATCCACGTTCTTCATGATGAGCAGGTTGGTCTCACCGGCCCATCGGCCATCCGGCCTGGTCCATCCCTTGCGCCCGTCCATTATGAGTTTGTAGTATTCCTGGGCGGTGCGGTTGCCAAACAGTGCGGCCAGCTTCTGCGAGAGGGTATCGGCCCTTCTGCACCAGAGGGCTTCTCCCTTGGCACCTGCATGCTTGAGAGTGTCGGTGAATGCCCTGTGCCTGCTTTCGGCTAAGGCCTTCCTTTTCTGGAAGTTCTCCCTTTCCTTCTCATCCATGTCGACGAACTCCTGTTTGCGCACGGTGCAGTCCATATATATATCATAGTAGGGGACCGTGATGGCAAGAGGGCGTCCGTCACATGTGAGGATGCGGCCGCGGGTGGGAACTATGGTCTGCTTTTTCTCATTAGGGTGGAAGAACTGTTCGTATTCCGGTTTTACGAGCGGACGTACCTGGATAACGACAGTCTTGACGAAAATGGCCACCGAGAGGGCAAGGAAGACCATATATATGCCGGTGAGGAGCGGCCCCACGAGGTCTCTCTTCTTACTGCTGATTATGATGGTCTTCTTAGCCATTATTTCTTTATCGTATATGCGGGTTTCTCCGGCATCCCAACTTGGGAATCAAGGTCTTTCAGCCCTTTAAGGGTTGTGGAGATGCTTTTGAGTTTCACCAGTTCGCCTGTCTTCTGGGCGTGTTCCACTTCCAGCCTCTCAATGGTTTTCTTGTTCTTCTCCACCTGGGTGAGGGTTTTGTCCACCATCAGGCTCACGTAGATGCTCAGGCCGATGACCAGGAACAGGTACAGGATGTGGATGAACAGTTTGTCGGCCCTCAGGCGGAGGACCAGTTCGCCCTTCCATACCGCCTTCATGGACTCCATGAATCCCTTGCCGATTGCGCTCCAGTCTATCATACGGCGGCTCTCCTCTGTGCTACGCGCAGTTTTGCGCTGCGTGCGCGGGTGTTAGCGGCGATTTCGCTTTCCGCGGGGGTTATCGGCTTGCGGTTTACGGCCTCAAGCGGGGCTATGGTGCGGCCGTACATGTCTTTCTCCTCGATTCCTTCCACGTTTCCGCACTTGATGAAGTTCTTTACCATCCTGTCTTCCAGGCTGTGGTAGGTGATTACCACCAGGCGGCCGCCTTCCTTCAGCGAGCGGGCGGCGCCCTCGAGGAATTTTTCCAGCGAGCGGAGTTCTCCGTTCACTTCGATGCGGAGTGCCTGGTATACTTTGGCCAGCACCTTATGTTCGGCTCCCTTGGGAAGCATCTTTTCGATAGCCTTGTCAAGGTCTCCGCTTGTGCGGATGGGGGCTGCTTTTCTGGCATCGGCAATCAGGGATGCCATGCGACGCGCTCCGTCCACCTCGCCATAGACCTTGAGTATGCGCTCTATCTCTTCAGGCTCGCGCGTGTTGAGGATATCGGCCGCGGTTATGGCGCCCTTTTCGTTCATCCTCATATCCAGCGGCGCATCGTAGCGGAACGAGAAACCGCGTTCCGGCGTATCGAACTGGTGGGACGATACGCCCAGATCGGCCAGGATACCGTCGAACTGTACTTTGTACAGGGCCGCATAGTTCTCGATATACCTGAAGTTGTTGTGCAAGAGGGTGAGCCTGGGATCTTCGAAGGCTCCGTTTATTGCATCCAAGTCACGGTCGAAGGCGATGACGCTGCCGCCATCGTTAATGCGTGAAAGTAGTCCGGCGGTGTGGCCACCGCCTCCGAATGTGACATCGGCGTAAATTCCGTTGGGATTGGTTACGAGGCTGGAAATGCTCTCCTGGAGCATTACGGGGGTATGATACTCTGACACCGCTATCTCCCTCCGTTACTTAGAGGAGATGGCTGCTGCGGTTCTGTGGAACTCTTCGTCCGACATCAGAGAGGCCTCGCGACTCTCCTTCGCCCAGACTTCGATTTTGTACCCGGTACCCGCAAACACCACTTCCTTGTTAATTCCTGCTGCCTTGAGAAGTTCGGAGGGAATGTTCAAACGGCCCAGTTTTCCGTCGGGAACGACGTAGAAAACGTCCTCGTTGAACTTGCTCCAGAACGAAGCGTGAAGCGGATTAAGTTCGGGGTCGATGCTTTCGAGCACTTTGTCGCTCCTGCGTGCCCACTCTTCGAGGGTGTACAGGTTCAGGCAATTGCCCTGGACGCTTTTTTTGACGATGAGTGTAAGGTCAGATTCTCCGCTACGAGCCATCGCGTCACGGTAGATGGCAGGGAACACGATCCGTCCCTTGTCATCCACCTTCGCGGCAGCGTTACCGTAGAATCTGACCATAGATTTCTGTTGAACTTAAGTTTTACTTTCACGCAAGTGCAAAGGTACGCAAAATTTTCCATTTTGTTCCATATTCTCCCAAAATTTTCCACAAAATTTTCAACATGCCTTTTCTGGGCCCCTGCAGGGCACAAAACTTTTTCTACCTTCGCGGACTAAAACTTTTCTAGGCTAAATAATGCCGTCGAAAAGTTTTGTCCGACTCCGGTGAACGAAAAAGTTTTTGAAATGCGTGAAATGGAAAGCGCTGTGATTCAACGAATTATATAAATCTAGTCCGGCTGCGAGCCGGACCAGAAATCGGTAAGTCGCTGTGAATCAGCGATATGTATTTCACGGGGTAGAGGGCTAGAGTTCGCGGCGGAGGCGGGCTTTGGCGATGTCCAGCTGGGAACGGTATTTGGCGATGGTGCGGCGGGCCACTTTGTAGCCGCGCTTGCCGAGTTCGTCCACAAGTTCGTCGTCGGTGAGGGGGTTGTGCTTGTCTTCGCCATCGACAAGTTCACGCAGTACCTTCTTGATTTCGCGCGTGCTCACTTCTTCGCCGTCTTTGTTTTCAAGGCCTTCCGAGAAGAAGTACTTCAGAGGGAAGATGCCGAAGTGGGTTTCTATCCACTTGGAGTTCACCACGCGTGAGATGGTGCTGATATCGAAGCCGGTTTTTTCTGCGATGTCTTTGAGCACCATGGGCTTCAGGGAGGATTCGTCGCCGTCCTTGAAGTACTCTTCCTGGTACTCGATGATTGCCCTCATGGTGCTTTCCAGGGTGTTCTGGCGCTGGCGGAGGGCTTCGATGAACCACTTGGCGGAATCCAGTTTCTGCTTTACGAAGATGGCGGCTTCCTTCTGGGCGCGGTCCTGCGTGTATTTGCCGTTCTCCATGATTTCCGCGTACTTGTGGTTCACGTGGAGCTCCGGGATGGAGAAACGCGGCATCGACAGAAGCAGCCTGCCGTTTTCGTAGTCCAGCTGGAAGTCAGGGATGATCTGCTGGGCCTGGTCCGAGTAGCTGTCATCGATCTGGCCGCCGGGAGAGGGATTGAGCTTGCGGATTTCCTCCATCGCCGCCTTGAGTTCATCGGCCGATAGATGATACCGGTTCATGATTTTCTGGAAGTGGCGGTTCTTGAAGTCGTCGAAGCTGTCTTTGAGGATGCGGAGCGCGACTTTTACGTTCTGGCTCTGCTTTTTGTCCTCGAGCTGGATGATAAGGCATTCGCGCAGATC
>JAGAAY010000085.1 GCA_017615065.1 Bacteroidales bacterium
CTTTTAGTCTTTCATTATTATACAGGCTCTTAGCTCAGTTGGTTAGAGCGCTACACTGATAATGTAGAGGTCGGCAGTTCAACTCTGCCAGGGCCTACCTGAAGAGCCGCCCACCAGAGCGGCTTTTTCTTTCCGGGGGTATAGCTCAGCTGGTAGAGCACATGCTTTGCAAGCATGGGGTCGCCGGTTCGAATCCGACTACCTCCACAAACAAAAGCCGCCATACGTAAGTATGGTGGTTTTTTTGTGTACAGTCGGCAGCCAAGCTTGCTTGGATGACGATTGTGCACAGAAAAACCATTAGGGCATTTATGCCCGGCGGTTTTTGTTTAAGTGCCCCCGCGGAGCGGCGTTCGGATAGCGGCCGCAGGCCGGAATCCGACTATGAACTATTGTTTATTTCATAAACTTTATCTAGCTTTGTAAGGTTTAGAAAATAAACTTAAAATACCACATATATGAAACTGCTAAGATTCATTTCCGTTTTTGCCCTGGCTGCAGGGCTTTTTGTGTCATGCACGGATCCCATCGAACTGAAGGACTTCACGCCAACGCTTACACCCGCTCCCGCATCTGCGATGATTTCCGCGTCGGGTACGGCAGCCTTCACTTTTACTTTCCAGTTCTTGAACGGGGATGGCGTGCCGATGGATCTAAACCACTATACCGCTACCATTAATTTCGAGGCGGTTGGGGGTACCGTGAGTCCGGCATCGGCCACAACGGATAAGAGCGGGACGGTCACAGTTACCTTTACGGCACCGAACCCTGAAAGTTTTACAGGAGGCACTGTAAAAGGAACGGTAATAAAGGTGAAGGGGGATAAGTCGACAGACGGCCATCTCCAGCAGGGCAATCTTGCCGTTGCAACCGCCGAGGTTCTGCCAATGTCTTCGGAAGAGCCCATCAGTAAAGCCGAGAAACTGAAAGACAATGTCTATGTGGTGCAGAAGACGGGAGATGTCGCGAGAGAATTTCCTCTTTCACAGAGCGATTCCCGCTGGTATGTCGGCCGCAGCTATACGGACAAAACCCAGCAGGCCATCAAGGTGGAACTGATGGACGAGGATCCCCAGACCAGCACAATGGGCTGGAGTATGGCCGAACTGCCTCTCGAAATCGCCAACAAGCTCACCACAATCAACCAGGAATTTTACCAGAAGTATCCCTGGGCAGCCATGAAATTCGGAACTTTCCGTACAGGGGCCGATGTCAACGCCCACATTGGTGCCAGCGGCGGCAATGTAAAACTTGACGGCAGCAGCCAGATCTGGCTGAAGGAAAAGAGCGGTACCAAGGGCTATACCGGTCAGTATCAGCTTCTGTTTGTCTTTGTGTTCACCAACTATACATGGAACAGCGAGACGCAAACGGAAATCCCCGGAGATGAATATACAATATATGGTAACGCAACGGTAGAGCAGGATTTCCCCACGCTGAGCTACTTCAGCATGACTCCCGCTACCGACTGGGTACAGGTAGGTAAATCCATTAAAGTGGAGGCCGATTGGACCGACGGTGCCGATTTTGACATGGGTAAAGTCAAACTGGTTGGCCAGACTGCCGGTCACAGCAGCAGCCAGGATGAGGACGAAGGCTACTTCAGATGGGATGCTTCCAGCAGCACAATAACCGCCCTCAAGTCGTCCGGCAACACCAAGGTCTATCTCAAATTCCGTTACGAGGGCACGGAGATGGCCACAACCTGCCAGGTGGCAACCGGCCCAGGCTGGGATTTCACCAGCTTCTCCTTGGATCCGGCAAGGCTGGTCATGGACAAATACGACGTCATGCCCCTTACCATCGGCGAGTATGGTCCCATGAACCTGGGAAGCTGGGACTGGGCAGCTATAGAAATCGACCCTGCCTCCAATTCCGAGGAACGTTTCTATTATGACGGCACCATCAATAAACTTTACAATTTCAGCGGCAAGGCTGGGGAGACTTACAACCTGCGATTCCGCATCAGGAGCAACTATTCGGTGAGCGCCCCTCTGGAAGTGTATGTTGTGGAACAGAAACCGTATTCTTTCACCATTACGTATCTACACAACAACGATTATATCCACGACGATAATATCCACGGAGTATGCAATTATGGAATGGGCCTCTCTCTGGGAGTTATTACCAATCCTGTGGATTGCTATTGGAACTGGGCCGATGTGGAACTTGTGCCCGGCTACGACAACGGATTCTCCTTCTCCGGTGCCGGTGGCAGGGATGATCATCCCAAGCTTATCCGAACCACCAGCAATCCGAGCGGAGGTACCTCACTCGGAGTCCAGATGATTTTCCGCCTCAAATACGACCACAGCATAACCAGCACCATCTACATCGACCACAATTAAAAAATCATTATCTTTGCCCCTGTTATGGAAGAAAACTTTGACGCACTCGAAGTGATTGCCCGTACCAGGGGCAAAGTGGAAATTGATACAGCGCCCACGGGGGACAGGGTGTTCCTCATCTGGGGCTGGCCGATAGCAGTGTTTTTTGCACTCCAGTTTGCTTGCTGGATGTGGCTGCATGAGATTTGGTGCCTGTTTGTCTGGGCCGGAATTCCTCTTGTGGGTACGCCGCTGATGGTGCAAGAAATGAAGAAGGACCGCGAGCGAACTCATATCCGCACGCTCAGCAGCAAGACAGTATTGCATTACTGGTACTTTGTGTGTGCTGTATGCTTTGTGGGCGGCTTCCTGTTCGGCTTTATGAATCTTGCCTTCGTGTGCTTTTATCCGCTTATCGGATTGCTGATTGGAATCGGCGGTTTTATCACCGGCGAGGTGGCGAGATTCCGCCCCATGATTATAGGAGGGCTGGCAGGAGCGGTCATCGGCACGGGTTCTTTCCTTCTCCAGGGAGAACCGCTTTCTTCATGGCAACTACTTTGCGTTTCGCTGGTAGCGATTGTGTCACTTGTTATCCCGGGATATTGTTACGTAAACCATTTCAATAATGGAGTTCAAGGATCTTGATCCGCTGCTTCACAACGAGCTGCGCCTGAAAGTAATGGCGGCGCTTGACTCGCTGGACGACGCCGACTTCGTGTATCTGAAAGACCTCACGAAGTCCACGGCGGGCAACCTCAGCGTGCAGATATCCAAACTGGAAGAAGCCGGCTACATCCGTGTCGTGCGCAGTGGCCTCGGCCGGGGCTCCCACACCGTCTGCCGCATCACCCAGGCTGGTTCCCGCGCCCTCCTTTCCTACCAGAAGGCCCTCCTGGGATATTTCCGTTCAAAAGACTAGTATTTGTGCCGATATGAGAAACCTGCTACTGATAACCACACTGTTCCTGGGGATATCGCTTCACGCCCAGGAGGCCTTTCACCCGAAGGCGAACGCGGAGGCGGAAGTTGTTTTTGGAAAAGCGCGGTTTACCGTGCTTACGCCGCAGCTCATAAGGATGGAGTGGGCGGAGGACGGTGTTTTTGAGGACCGGGCCACGCTGGGAGTCGTGAACAGGGAGCTGCCTGTTCCGTCGTTCAAGGTGAGCCGCAGCCGCAAGAAAATCACAATCAAGACAGAGGCCCTAACCCTCACATACACCGGCCAGGAGGCGTTCGAAGCAAAGAACCTGCAGGTAACGTTCACCATGGCGGACGCTCAGGCCAAAAAGGGCAAAAGGACCGTAACATGGAAGCCCGGGGCCGATGATTCCGGCAACCTGCTGGGAACGGCGCGCACGCTGGACCAGTACGACGGTATCCGCCGTTTCCATAACGGCCGGCGCTCGGAAGACGGCACCGGAACTTTCACGAAGGAGCCCTTCGACAAGGGCGTTGTGTCCCGCGACGGATGGGCCATAATCGACGAGAGTGCAAGGCATCTTTTCGTTCCCGTGGAATCGGACTGGAAATACTGGGTGGAAGCCCGCCCGGAGGGCAATCGGCAAGACTGGTACATCTTCGCATACGGTCACGATTATACCGCCGCGGTGCGCGATTTCACCAAGGTCTCCGGCAAGATTCCCCTGCCGCCGAAATACGCCTTCGGCTACTGGTGGTGCCGATATTGGCTGTACTCGGACTACGAGCTCACCGATCTGGCGCAGCATTTCAGGGACCTGAGCATTCCGGCCGATGTGATGATCATCGACATGGACTGGCACGACACCTATAATATGGGTGCCGGCGGCCGTGGCTATGAAAAGGACGATGCCGGCGAGCGCAAGGGCTGGTGCGGCTACAACTGGAAGGAAGAGCTTTTCCCCAATCCGGCCAGCACGCTCACGGAACTTCATAATTATGGCCTCAAGACATCGCTCAATCTGCACCCGGCTTCCGGCCTGCAGACCACCGAGCACGCATATGAGGCGTTCGTGGAGGACTATCTCTCACGAACAGGGGAGGACTATGACGGCCCCCGCGGCTATAAGGATGCCAACGGCAATCCCGTGTACGTACCCTTCCGCATGGACCAGCAGGCCTGGGCCGATGCATACTTCAATTCGGTCCTGGATCCCATCGGCCGGCAGGGCGTTGATTTCTGGTGGCTGGACTGGCAGCAGTTCATGACAAGCAAATACATCCCCGGCCTGAGCAACACTTTCTGGCTCAACCACACTTTCTGGTGGCATCAGGTGCGCCAGTCGGCAAAATATGGCCTGGATGCGGGCAGGCCGATGATTTATCATCGCTGGGGCGGCATCGGCAGTCACCGTTATCAGGTTGGATTCAGCGGGGACACTTATGCTACATGGAAGGTGCTTGGCTACCTGCCTTACTTTACCGCCACGGCCTCCAATGTGGGCTATGCATATTGGGGCCACGACATCGGCGGTCACCAGCAGCCAAAGGGGGTGAATATCACGGATCCGGAGCTTTATACCCGGTGGATTCAGGAAGGAGTCTTTACGCCGATTTTCAAGACACATTCCACCAAGAACATGACCATGGAAAAGCGCTTCTGGGTATTTCCGGAGCACTTCGACGCCATGAGGGAAGCCGTTCGCCTGCGCTATGACCTGTCGCCTTACATCTATACCGCGGCCAGGCAGGCGTATGACACCGGCATCGGCCTGTGCAGGCCTCTGTACTATGAGTATCCGGAGGAAGAAAAGGCCTATACCGAGACCGAGGAATTCTTCTTTGGCGATGACATCCTGGCCACAACGGTTTGCCAGCCGGTGGATTCCATAACAGCCCTGGCAGAACGTCCGATGTGGTTCCCCGCCGGCAACGACTGGTGGGACATGGCCACCGGAACGCTCTACAAAGGCGGCACGGAGGCAGTGCTGAAGTATACCATCGCCGAGAATCCGTACTACGTGAAGGCCGGAAGCATCATCCCCATGGCCGGGGCCGATATAGTCAATCTCCAGGAGCCGTCCAATGAGCTCCGTCTGGTGCTCGTTCCCGGAGAAGGCCGCCACGAAGCCTCCATGTATGAGGACGATGGCGTGTCGCAGGCATACTCGCAGCAGTACGGCATTACTCGCTTTGTGCGCGAAAGCACTGCTGATGGCCTCTCGCTCCGGATCCTTCCCCGCGAAGGCACATGGAAAGGCGCTCCCGCAACCCGTCGCGTACAGGTAATCCTGCCCGGAATGAGCGCCCCGTCCAAGGTGCTGTTTAACGGCCGTGAAGTGCCCTACAGCCGTTTTGCTGCAAAGGAAGCCTCTGTTTCCGGCAAGGCCGTGTGGGGATATGAAGGTGCCGATCTGGAAGTGCGCATCTATCTCCCCGAATCGTCCGTTGGCGTTGAACAGGTGGTTGAGGTCTATGGCAAATACGAGTTTGTTAACGGCGAAAAAGGCCTCCTGAAACGCATGAGAGCAATCACGCCCGAAGCCAAAGCAGTCTTTGCCGAGAAAATAAGCAACCATCTGCAGCTCACGCCCGTGTTGCTTTCCTTCGCCGGCACCGCCAGCTACATAACGGAAGATCCCTTCCATGCCGCAGAGTATCTGCAGGCCCTTTCCGTAGACGCCCTGGAGCAGGACCTCCGTTCCCTGGAGAAGATTCCGGACGAGTTCATCCGGAAGATTACCGCCCAGGCGGGGAGATAGCTAGTTTTGTCGATGTCTTTGCGCAAGGTCTGACCGAGAGGGCGAGACCTTGCGCATTGTGTTGCGTAGGAGCGGGAAATGCGCACAAGGTCCCGGGCAGTTCGTCCGACCTTGCGCAGGAATTAAAAAAATTCGTATCTTCGCACAATATGAACGGAATCGACCAGGCAGTTAAGTCGATGGAGCCCATCACCCTGGAGGAGATGGACGGGGTGAAGCTGCTCAACCGCATCGACACAAAATACCTCACCGACGAAAAGACGCTGGTGGGACTGCTGGCCGATGCCCAAAAGGCAGGATACCGCGCACTGGAGGCCGAGGGTGCGAAGATCAGCCCGTACAATTCCATATATTACGATACGCCGGAACTCAGGATGTTCCTGGACCATCACAACCGCAGGCTGGTTCGCCAGAAGGTGCGCACCCGCGTGTATGTGAACTCCGGCGACGCGTATCTGGAAATCAAGCGCAAGAACAACCACGGACGCACCAAAAAGAAGCGCACAGGCATCCCGGTGAGCGAATTGCAGGATTTCAAGGCCGATGCCAACGCCACGGACTACCTGGCCCGGCACTCCGCATTCACGGCGGATATGCTCTCGCCTGTCCTCTCCACCGAATTCGACCGCATAACGCTGGTCAATCCGGACAGGACGGAGCGGCTCACCATCGACACGGCACTGCATTTCACCAATTTCCGCACGGGAAAGAAGGCGTCGCTGGAAAACGCCGTCATCATCGAACTTAAGCAGGACGGCCACGCCGCCAGCCAGATGAAAGGCATCCTTCTGGACCACAGGGTAAAGCCCGTTCGCGTGAGCAAATACTGCATCGCCGTAACTCTCACAGACCGCGCAGTAAAGAGCAACCGCTTCAAGGTGAAGGTGCGCGCAATTGAAAAGACAATAAATCAAAAAATCAAGGTAATATGATCTCAATGCAAGACATCGGCGAAATGCCCCTCGTGGATGATGTGACCGACATCCCGCAGTTCATCAGCGAGGCCACGATGACAACCGCGCAGTCGCTCACCGAACTGGGCATCCGCTTCTTCATCAACCTGATCGTGTGCTGGATCCTGGTGCAGTTCTTCTATTACAGGAAGAGCCGCAGGCGCGACTATTACTTCACGTTCATGATCTTCTCCACGGCGATGCTCATGCTCCTGTACATTATGGGCAACGTGGAAGTGGGCGTGGGTCTCACCCTGGGACTGTTCGCCATCTTTGGGGTGATCCGGTACCGCACAGAAACCGTGCCCATCAGGGAGATGACGTATCTGTTCGTAATCATCGCCCTTGCCGCTATGAACGGTCTTGCTCCTGTGTACAAGATTGTCGGCACAGTTACGGACAATCCGCACTACGAAATCTCCACCGGCACCGTGCTGGTAATGGCTATATCCAACCTCCTCGTGGTGCTGCTCGTATGGGTTCTGGAGGCCGGCAAGATTCTAAAGCACACCTCCACCAAGCTCATCCACTACGACCGCATCGACCTCATCGTCCCGGAAAAGAGGGAGGAATTGATTGCCGATATCGAAAAGCGCGTTGGCGTGAAGGTGAACAACCTGGAGGTGGGCCACGTGGACTTCCTCAAGGACTCCGCGTTCATCAAGATTTACTACACGCTGGACAAGGACCAGACGGGCTCCATCGACACGATTACCCGCGCAAAAGACTTCCTGGAGCAATGAGAAAAGCTGTTCTTTTTCTTGCCATGCTGCTGCTTCCGCTGATGTCGCAAGCGCAGACCACGGTTGAAGACCTGGATGCCGATTTCGGTGCCAGGTTCGGCCTTTCCGTAGACAAGAAGCTCATGAAGGGATTGCATCTTGTGGCCGATGGGCAGCTGCGCCTCACCGACGATTTTTCCACATTCAGCCGCTGGGAAGCCGGCCTCGGGCTCACCTACAAGATTAACAAAATGTTCAAAGTGGGCGCCGGCTACACCTTCATCGACAAGACTAATTCCACCGGAGTCTGGATTCCCCGGCACCGTGTTTATGCCGATGGCACTGCCACCTTCCGCTACGGCGACTGGCGCTTCGCCCTCAGGGAAAGGCTCCAGCTTACTCACCGTGAATACAACAACACCTACGAGCACAATCCCTACTTGCTGGCATTGAAGAGCCGCCTGAAGGTAACCTACAAAGGCTTTGACGACTGGGAACCCTATGGCACCGTGGAAGTAAGAAACGTATTCAACGACCCCACCTGCTCCGCCACATGGAACACCACAACGGGCAAGTACACCAACTACGAATTCACCGGCTACAACGACGCCTACGTGAACCGCATCCGCGGCACCATTGGCACGCAGTGGTCAATCAACAAGCACCACGCCTTGGACTTCTACCTCCTTGGCGAATACTGCTACGATAAAAGTCTGGATGTAGACAAGGACGGACCTTACCTTAAATCCCTTTCCTACACCCAGAAGTTCAACGGTGCCCTTTGCGTGGGGTATAATTTCAGTTTCTGAGCAGCCTAGCCTTGCGCAAACCTCATTTCGTCCAGGAGATAACCGGCGTGGCCGATTTCCTTGATGATGAACAGGACGTAACGCACGTCCAGGGAGATGTTGCGGCAGATCTCCGGATCGAAGACGAGGTCGCTCATCGTGCCTTCCCAGACGCGGTCGAAGTTTATGCCGATGAGTTCACCGTCGGCATTGAGCACCGGGCTGCCGGAGTTGCCGCCGGTGGTGTGGTTGGTGGCCAGGAAGCACACGGGCTGGTTTTCATAGCCGCCGCGGGCGTATATGTCGCGTAGCTCCTGCGGGATGTTGTAGTCGAAGATGTCGGGGTTGTCCTTCTCGATAATGCCTCTCAGCGTGGACACCGGCTTGTAATACACGGCATCGCACGGCCTGTAGCCTTCCACGAGGCCATAGGCTATGCGGAGTGTGAGGTTGGCATCGGGGTAGAAGGCCTTTTTTGGCTCAAATTCCATCTGTCCGCGCATGTATTTGCGGTATAGGAGGTTGATGCTCTGGTTCATTTCCAGGAGCTCCGGCACAATCCCTTCCCGGAACTGCCTTTCAAAGGATTTTGCCAGCTCGGCCGCAAGTTCGTCATCGGAAAATACCGCATCCTTGAGGGCCTCCACCGACTGGTATTTATCCCTGAGGTCCAGGAAGAAGCCGGGCTTGTATTTGTCGTCCAGAGCTTTGTCGAAGGCCGATACCATCGCCACGAAAGTCTCTTCGTCGATGGGCTGGTAGTAGTCTTTCATGTCGATGCCGCGCCCCGAGGCCATGCGCATCTTTTCGATGCTGCGCACTGTCTCGTTGTAGTATTCATAGGCACGGAACAGGGGATTGCGGAGCTGGTACATGTTGTAGAGCATTTCCGTAATCCACCCATACTGATTGAGTCTTGCCCATTCCTCGAAGCGGGCTTCATATTGCTGCTTAACGGCCACCACATTGTTCTTGCGGAGGCCTTTCTCTTCGCCCTGCCATTTCTTCCAGGCGTTGGCCACACTTGCGTATTTGGATGAATACTGGATGCGAACGGCCTGGCTCTGATCCATGTATTTCTTCATTATTCCAAGACGTGTGGTGCGGAGGGCGATCTTTTCCGGATCGGAGAAGTCCTGGATATAGCGGACGGCCTCCGAGTGAACGTACTCCTGGGTGCTGCCGGGGCAGCCGTAGACGAAGGTGAAATCGCCTTCCTGCACGCCCTTGAGGGAGATTGTGAGCGAGCGCTTGGGTACGTAGGGCTTGTTGTCAGGGCTATAATCGGCAGGCTCGTTGTCGGCATCGGCATATATGCGGAAGATGGAAAAATCGCCGGTATGGCGGGGCCACATCCAGTTGTCGGTTTCACCTCCGAATTTGCCGATGGAGGATGGCGGGGCGCCCACCAGACGCACGTCGCGGTACTCCTTGAATACGAAGAGGAAGTACTGGTTGCCGTAGTACAGGGCCTCCACGCTGGCTTTGATGCCGCCCCGGCCTTTGGTTATTTGGTCGATGAGCTTCTCCGAGTTCTTCTGAATGAGGGCTTCGCGCTGCTCTTCGGTGAATTTGGCTTTGTAGCCCTTCAGGACTGCATCGGTTACGTCTTCCATCCTCTCAAGGAAGCGCACGGTGAGCCCGGGATTGGGGAGTTCCTGGCTGCTGTTCATGGCCCAGAATCCGTCTTTCAGGTAATCGTGGCCCACGGAAGAGTGCTTCTGTATGAAACTGTAACCGCAATGATGGTTTGTGAGCAGGAGCCCCTGGTCGCTGATCAGCTCGCCGGTGCAACCGCTGCCGAACAGCACCACTGCGTCCTTCAGGCAGGCCTGGTTTACGCTGTAAATGTCTTCTGCATCGAGCCTGCAGCCCTTGGACTGCATATCGGCAATTCTTTCAGAGATGAGGACGGGCAGCCACATGCCTTCATCGGCAAGGGCATTGAAGCATATGGCCAGGGCCGTTGCTATTGCGAAAATTCTTTTCATCGTGCGGATTATTTCGAAGTCCGGTTACAAATATACACAAATTGCCGCAGGAATGGCTATATTTGCAAAAAAGTGAGACGATAATGAAAAAGACGTTATCCATTCTATTCATCCTGTCGGCAGTTATCTCCTCGTGTAAAGTGTATGTAGAGAATGAACGGAGGCCTGTATATCTACAGGGAGTTTCTGACAGGTTCTTGTACCTTCATACAGGCGATGAAGTGACCGTGACCACGGCTTCGACTCCTGAGGGTTATCCATTCAAGTGGTCCAGCCGGGATGTGAATGTGGCCACCGTTGACCAGACGGGAAAGATAACCGCAACGGGTATTGGACAGACGGACATAATCATTGCAAGTACATATCCGTACCAGAATTTGTCAGAAACAGTCCAGGTAACAGTCTTTTCCGATGATGTTTATACTTTCCGTTCGGCATATCTGAAAATGATACCGGTGAAGGGCGGAACTGTCACCATCGGCAAAGAAGACTATCCTCTGAATCCTGCAAGGGTAGTAACTGTAGGTGATTTCATGCTGGCGGAAGTTGAAGTTTCAAGGCAACTATGGTGCGCTGTCGTTAAAAAGCTGGTTTTATCTGATGTCGCATTATGTCCGTACGTGGATACATATGATGCATGGGAAACCGAGTTTCTTGCGGCACTTCGCGAAATGACGGGTAAGCCATTCCGCTTCCCTACTGAAGCCGAGTGGGAGTATGCCGCCAAGGCCGGTGAAAATACGACCTATAGCGGAGGTAACGACCTGAATGAGTTGGGATGGCATAAAGGTTCCCCGGGAGTGGTGCTGAATTTCTCTTATGCGGCACACTATATCAATTTGCCGATGATGTCATATAAACCCAACTCATGGGGGTTCTATGACATGAGCGGCAATGCGGCCGAATGGGTCTCGGATATCATTCCCAGAATCGAAGGAAACCTCAGCATTCTGGACCCTGATGACTTAAAGTATCAGGAAGAGCTGATATCTCAATCTGAATCACATATTGCGAAGGGTGGAAGCGCCTTTTCTCCGGCATCGTGCTGTACAATATGGTCCAGAGAGGCTTATTCTTCCAACCCTAATACATTTGGCCCTTTCGGACTCAGAGTTGCGCTGTGATATGATTGACTATAGAATATTGGAAGAACTCCGGGGCAGGGACCTGGTGCTTTTTGTGGCCGATATGGACGAGATTTCCGAGGCCGATGTGAGGTTTCCGGTGGTGTACACCGGAATGGGCAAGATGCGCATGTACAGTGCGCTGGAGAAGTGGTTTTCCAGGGCCGATGCCTCCGGCAAAGTGGTGCTGAATATCGGCAGCGCAGGATCGGCAAAATATCCCATCGGCGAGATTGTGAATGTGCGGCACTTCGTGAACGGCGGCTCCGAGCTCATTTACGACCGCATCGACCTTCCCGGGGAGGGCGCTCTTGTGCATTCCGGCGACTATTTCATGAGCACACAAACCTTTTCTCCGGAGCAGGTTGCCGCGCTTTCCCGCCAGTACGACCTCTTCGACATGGAGGCCTACGCCGCCGCCCTTTTCTGCCGCAACCACGGAATCCCCTTCTACTGCCTCAAGGCAGTCTCCGACAACCTTGACGGCACCCTTAAAGACTGGCGCTCCATCCTTGGCGACATCCGCGTGAAGTTCACCGACCTTCTGGGGAAGTTGTGATTTCGGGCGCGGCGCGTACGATTCTCCAGCCGATGATGGCCACAAGGATGGACATCAGGGGAGAGATGAGGTTGAAGAAACAGAAGGGGGCGTAGGCCAGGGTGGGGACGGAGAGGATAGTGGCCTGGGTCATGCCGCAACTGGACCAGGGGAAGAGGGGCGATGTGACCGTGGCGGAGTCTTCAACGCTGCGGCTCAGAAGCCGTCTTTCGTAGCCGCCTTTGTCGTAGGATTCCCTGTAAATATTTGAGGTGAGAATCACCGCCAGGTACTGGTCAGAGACGATTCCGTTGAGGGCCGTGCCGGTGAATACCGTGGTGCCCACAAGGCCGGCGCGGGTGCGTGTGAGTGGAGTGAGCATGCCGGCCAGATCGGCAATCATTCCGCTGGCTTTCATGCAGGCGCCGAAGCACATGGCGCAGATAATCAGGTACACGGTGTTGAGCATTCCCAGCATGCCGCGGGTGGCAACCAGGGCATCTACATTGGCGTTCCCGGTTTGCAGCGCCACGGAGTTGTAAACCGATTCCAAGGTTCCGGCAAACATGATCCGGACGCGGGAGCCATCGGCAACTTTTGCGCCGATTTCGGCAATTACGTCGGGCTGGAAAATGAGCGCGGCAATGGCGGCGGTAAGGGCCGATAAAGCCAGAACCACGATGGCGGGAAGCTTCCTCCAGATGAGGATGCCGGCGATTATCGGCACAATCAGAAGCCAGGGGGTGATATTGAAGCGGGAGGCCAGGACATCGGCATACACCGACATCTCCTGCGCATCGGCCCCCTTATGAAAAATGCCGATGACGGTAAAGATGATGAGGGTGATTATGATGGCCGGCCCCGTGGTGAGCAGCATATAGCGGATATGGGTGAAAAGATCCACTTTGTTCACCGACGATGCCAGAACGGTGGTGTCCGACAGGGGCGAGATTTTGTCGCCAAAATAGGCCCCGGAGATGATTGCGCCGGCGGTCATGGCGTCGCTGAAGCCTTCTGCCCTGCCGATGCCGATGAGGGCGACCCCGATGGTGGCGATGGTGGTCCAGGACGATCCGGTGAGCACGGAGACGATGGCGCACAGGGCGCATGCGGTGAGCAGGAACACCTTGGGGCTGATTATCTTGAGACCGTAGCAGATGAATGCCGGCACCACGCCGCTCATAGTCCAGGTGCCGGAGATGGCGCCGATAAGCAGCAGTATCAGGATTGCATTGGCAACTTCCCCCACATTGCCGCTGATGGCTTTCTCAAACTCCTTCCACTTGGTCTTGTAAATTGCAGTGGCGATGATGATGCAAATGCCGGCGGCGGTGAGGAGCGCAACCTGGGAGGGGCCCAGAATGGCATCGGCCTTGAAAATGGCGATGCTCACAGCCTGCAGGGCCACCAGTACGGCGATCGGCACAATCGCCAGGATTCTTCTCGTTTTTACCGACATGTTGCAAAGTTACGCAAAAAATGCAGATTCCGTTCTTGTTGCCCCATACGCTTTGATTTCTCGCCCTGTGTTGCTATATTTGCCAATCGCTAATTCTAATGACATGAAAAAGGTTGTTATTCTTCTTTTCGCCGTTTTTGCAATGGCATTCACGGTATTTGCACAGGTGAGTTATCCTGAGAATCCGGCAGCATGCGAAAACCTGTTCCTCCAAGTCAATGCCGATACCGTTTATTTCTATAACAGAGGTCCGGGTAAGCCTTTTGCCTGGACGGGAAACAACGAAGCCGCCTGTTTCCGCGATTTTCTTGTGAATGAGGGCAATTTCCACGGATCCCCTGTCTATGATAACATCATTGTCTATGTCGATGACAAGACCACCGTCTCCTTTGCCGTGGAACTGTCAAATGCCCTTGAGGAATCGGCCGTTATGAATAATGTGGTATTCGTGATTCCACCCAAATACTGGCACGAGAACCCTGTGAGCATGGTATTCACAAGATCTTCTGAGTCGCCGATGACAATGGAGGAATTCCTGGCCGACCAGAAGAAAGAAAAACTCGGCGTCACTTTTACAATGTATGAGGAAGGCCAGGGACTGTGGAAACAGCGCCCCGACAGTTATCTCAAATACACCGAGGGCAATATCCACGATCTGGTGAGCAATCTGAAAACAGGGGAAGATTACCCTTATCTGCATATCAAGGTTCCACAGGTTGTTACTCTGGTGAACTATGTCGCCGCAATCGACCAGCTTGGCCGGGTAAAACAGGAGAATCCCATGCGTGTCGTGGAAACCTGCTATGTTCCTTCCGCCGCATCCGGGGAAGTGATGTCTTTTGACTATAATTTCGCAAGGCCGGACTTCTTTGTCCCCACTGTCGACGAGGGCAAGGAAATTCACCAGTCCGATTGCGAGAGGCTTGGACTGGCCAGTCTGCCTGTGTTCACTTTCACTAACCGGTCAGATTCTTTCGAATGCACCCCCGGCGGCTTCTATTACAAGAATGGCGACAAAAACGAGACCTATTCTTTCTGGGCCGGTTCGCAATCTGACCCCAGGGCCCGCATCGGCGGTTATTTTTTGGATTTCACCGTTTGTATCGACGGATCCGTGAAGGACATCCGCCCCAGCGAAAGATGGGCGCAGCACCACCCCCAGAAAGACTGGGATTATGTTATTGAAAGACTCGCAGAAGAGGCCACCTGGCGCCCTTCCCACGATGCAACCGGCAAACCCGTAAACGTGCGCCTGTACGAAGTGAGGGTCTTCCTCTCCTTCTAGCGGCGCCTATGGCCCCGGCCTGGCCGCGCAACCAGTCCCACGATCCACCCCACGACCGCCCCGCGACCAGAACCGGACCGGATATCCAGCCAGACGTGCCTCTATGGCAGATTTTGTGGATATCCGGCACGAAAAACGGCCAAAACGGGCAAAATCGTTGCCGGATATCCAGCCAGACGTGCTGTATGGCTGTTTCTGTGGATATCCGGTTGCTGAGTTTATTCTTTTCATAATTCTTTGTTTTCTCGCACCGTGTTCTTATCTTTGCAGGTACGAGCCATTTTTGTTGATATGAACGTAGATACATTAATACATCAGTATTTCCCGGCGGCTGGCAATGTCTGCATCGAGATGTTCGACGAAAAGAACATCCAGCAGGTTTACCGGCGTCTGGTGGAAGTATTGGTACATCAACCTGAAGTGGAGACTTCTCTGCTTCAGGGTATGAGTTATTGTTTCTACGAGGTGATGGACAACGTACTCATCCATTCCGGCAAAAATGTGGGAATCGTCATAACCAATTATTCGGAATCTGAACACTTGATTCAGATTCTGGTGGCCGATGACGGAGTGGGCATCAGGGCTTCACTGGCCGAGAATGACGAGTATGCCGATGTAACCGAGCCTCAGGCACTTGAGTATTGTATCAAAGACAAGGTCTCTGACGGGAAAGGGATGGGTTTTGGCCTGTATTCCACGTCCAGACTTATAAATACTGCCGGTCATAAGTTAATCATCCGTTCGGGAGGCCACACTCTTTCGGCCAATGGAGAAATGACTGTGACCGAATCCGAGCCCTGGACGGGAACAATAGTTTACTTTGAACTGCGCTCGGATTTGGATATTGACTCGGCATCTGTCGTCGATCATAGGACGGATCCTGCCGAAGAGTTCGATGAACTGTTTCTGGAGGATGCGCCCGGACTCGAAGAATTATGGTAATGTGCCTATGATAGTCTTTAAGTTTTCCAATTATGGAGACAGTATGGGAACACGTCTCCTCGGAGCCAAGATCAGGGCCGACCTCCGTCCCCTTCTGGACGGAGACGAGAAAGTTGTCCTGGACTTCTCCGGCATCGACACCGTTACCAATTCCTTTGCCGATGAATGCATAGCCAAACTGCTTCTGGAAATGCCTCTGGAACAGTTGAAGGCTAAAACCACATTCACCGGCTTCACCCCCATGATTGAGCGTAGCATCCTCACGGCCCTTAAGCGCCGCCAGATGCAAATCAATAATGCCCCTGGCGATTTGTCTCGCGCTATCACTTTGGACGCCACGCTTGAACGTATTAAAGACGGAATGTCAAAGATTATCGACAGGAAAGAGGGAAAGATA
Source organism: Bacteroidales bacterium (assembly GCA_017615065.1). GTDB lineage: Bacteria > Bacteroidota > Bacteroidia > Bacteroidales > UBA932 > Cryptobacteroides. The sequence goes on from JAGAAY010000085.1 coordinate 16,210, forward strand.
TGAAACTTATTCGGAGGAATATGGCTCAGATAGTTGCCTTATGCGAAAAGCACAAGGTGGTACAACTGTTTGTGTTTGGTTCTATTCTCACAGATAAGTTTAACAAGGATAGCGATGTGGATTTTACCGTTATCTTTGACCGCGCCTCCCTTCCGCTGCTTTTATACGGAGAGAACTACTTCGAGTTTAAGTTCGCCCTTGAAGACCTGCTGAAACGCCCTGTGGACCTTGTTGAGTACAACGCCATCAGGAATCCCTATTTCAAAGAAGAATTGGACGAAACCAAACAGCTGATTTATGGACAGGCGTCTTAAAGCATATCTTTTCGACATAAATACTGCGATCGATGAGGTTTATTCCTTTTTCGAGCAGGTCCCCAAACGCTTCGACGAGTATCAAAAGAATTTGATGCTTCGCAGGGCTATTGAGCGAAACATCGGCATTATCGGCGAAGCCACAAACAAAATCGACAAGGAGTATCCAGATGTGTCGATTTCCAATGCCCGCGCAATCATCGCAACGCGCAACAGGGTAATTCACGATTACGCTGCCGTCACCGACGATGTAATGTGGAAGATTGTTGTAAATGATCTTCCGAAACTGAAGGCCGAAGTTACCACCTTGCTGGATCAAGGTGACAGCAATGACTAGTACAAGTATTATATGACTAAAAGAATCGCCTTTCTGGCCATGGTAGTAATGGCGCTGGCAGCTTGTAAGAAGGAGGACCCTGTATACGAAGGCGACGGGGGCGTTACTCCCGTGCCGGAGGCTGTAGACCTTGGCATTTATATCGACAAGCCAGATGGCGGTGAATACTGCGTTAAGTGGGCCTCGTTCAACATCGGCGCCTCAAGCGAGGAGGAAAGCGGCGATTATCTGGCCTGGGGAGAACTGCACCCCAAGAAGGATTACAGCTGGGATACTTATATCTGGGCTGCCGGGATGCATCGTCTTACCAAGTACGGCACTGACGAAAGCAGTTGGGAGGGAAAGAAAAAGAAACCGGACAATAAAACAAGGCTTGACCCGGCCGACGATGCGGCTACAGTACGTCTCGGCGGCAAGTGGCGCATGCCCACCTTCAATGAGATGGATGCATTGCTGGCAACAAAGTCGGACAAAGTGAATTATACCTGGGAATACGTGGCGGTTGCCGGTATTTACGGATGGCGCATCACCCGCCTGGAGACGGGGGCGAATATCTTCATCCCGCAGGTCGGTAGTTATGAAGGTAAGGAAAAGACAAAATTCTATGCCGATGCAGGCTACTACTGGACATCGGATCTGGAAAACGAAATATTCGGACACTTCGCTTTCTTCAACAAGGATGTTTCGCCTTATATAATCGGACACGATCGCAGCGAAGGTATGACCATCCGCCCGGTCTGGGTGGAATAGGGGTTTGGTCCGACCTTGCGCGCAGAGGACGGAATCCGCCGCCCCATATACAACAAGCAAAGCCGGTCCTCGGGGATGGGTATACGACAAACGGCAACCTTTTGCAAAGATGCGGTCATTTGATTTAAATCAAATAAATTGTATCTTTGCGAAGATATGGACTTGGATAAAGTTAAATACTGGACCGAGATATCCGACTATGACCTGGATACTGCCGATGCGATGTTCCGTACCGGAAGGTGGTTGTATGTTGGTTATATGTGCCACCAGGTAGTTGAAAAGATATTTAAGGCATATTGGAGCAAGATCAAGGAAGAACCTGCACCTTTTTCTCATAACTTGATTAATATTGCCCAGAGTTGTGGCTTGGGACAATTGTTAAGTGAGGAGCAGAAGGCGTTTGTGGGTGAATTGATGCCATTGAATGTCGAGGCGCGGTATCCTTCATACAAACAGGCAATCGGTTCGGCTTTGTCTGAGGAAAAGTGCAAAGAATTGCTTTCAAAAGCACGGGAGTTACAACAATGGGTAAAAACGAAGTTATAAAAGTAGTCCGGCAGTATAAGCAGCTGGTGCTTGCCCATTTTGGACAGGCCGTGGTTTATTTGTACGGTTCATACAGCAAAGGTACTGCCCATAACGGCAGCGATATCGACGTTGCCGTAGTTGTTCCAGAAGTCAGGGACGATTTTTTGAAAGAATCGGCACTCCTGTGGTCGCTCACGTGGAACCTGAACACTATGATTGAACCAGTGCTGATTGACAAAAGGCATCCCTCGCCTTTATATGAGGACATTGTCCGTACTGGAGTTCGTGTCTAATATGTTTACCAAAAGGTATATTATGTTGCTTTGGAACCCGTCTATAGGGGGGGGGTAATAGCTTAGTATTCAACAATTTATTTGTAATTTACGCGAGGCCGGTTGCCGGTTCCGCGCTTTAATCGTATTGAAATATGACCAAAAGTATCATTCTGTTAATCGTTGCGGCGGTGGCAACTACTTGCGTTTATGCCCAAAATTATCGTAACCATCTTATGGACGCGACTATGGAGAAAGCGGCTGTGGAGGTTGTGGATATATCAGGTAAGGATTTGGTTGTTGATATGGATGTATCCTTTACACCTCCTCCTTCCCCCCAAGAACCTTTACAAAACAACCTCGAGGGCTTTGAATGGCTCGAAGGAGAGTGGAGAGGAACACTTTCAAAAGCGGAAATTCTTTCCCAGATGTATCTTTTCTGTATGGATTACACCATACCAGATAGTGAGTATGACGAGTATGAAGACTATTTGGAGAAGAATTTTAAAGGACTAACAGTAAGAGTTATTCTCTCATACGACCATGTACAATACTGTATTACTTCTGATACAAGTACAGATATAAAAATGAAGTATCCGTTCGGATTGAGCGGCAATATTGATGATTTAGGTCGTTGGAAATTAGTTTCCGGTTTTTTATATGTTGATGGTGAAATATTATTTGGATTTGCCGACCATGAGGAAATATTTGACCCAATGATGGGCTCAGAGTTTAAATATCATCCCCGTCTAACCTACACGATAGCTCTCGAAGATATTGGTATTAATGGTTTCTACGGTGGTTTTGATTGGGTAGTCCTTGATTTGGAAAGAGTCAAATAGTATTCTGCTGCCTGCCACCTTGCGCACATTTCGGCCTTCTGTGCTTTCTGCTGCACAAGGTCTCCTGGGTTTGGTCTGACCTTGCGCACTGAGGACGGAATCTGCCGCTCCACATACAACAAGCAAAGGCGGTCCTCGGAAGGATCGGCTTTCATAGTGCCCGCGGCCGGTCATTGGCCGGATATCCAGCCGGGAGTGCATCAAATGGCGATTTTGTGGATATCCGGCATGGAAAATGGCAAAACGGGCAAAAACGTTGCCGGATATCCAGCTAGACCGCACTGGAAGGCCGATTTTGTGGATATCCGGTCGCGCATTGGGAGTGGTGGGGGCGGCATGGGGCGTGGCGGGCCGGGAATACGACAAACGGCAACCTTTTGCAAGGCTGCCGTTTTCAGTGCGGATGGGGAGACTCGAACTCCCATGGGCCATCGCCCACTACCCCCTCAAAGTAGCGTGTCTACCATTTCACCACATCCGCTTGGGGTTTGGGACTGCAAATGTACGAACTTTTTCCAAACTGCCAAAATTTTTTTCGTATTTCGCAAAAAATGCCTACCTTTGCGTCCCCCACGAGATGGGGCATTACATACATTATTAACCCGAAGGGGTTCGGCCCCAAACCGCAACCGCTTCACAAACAGATTCACAATGGCTGTTAAAATCAGACTTCAGCGCCACGGAAAGAAGAATTTCGCATTCTTCAGCATTGTTGTGGCGGACTCGCGCTCACCGCGTGACGGACGTTTCATCGAAGAGATTGGCACGTACAATCCCAACACCAACCCTGCCACCATCGTCCTTAACGGCGATAAGGCTCTTGCCTGGCTCAAAGTTGGTGCCCTGCCCACTCTCACCGCACGTCGTATCCTCTCCTACGAAGGCGTTCTCCTTCGCAAGCACCTCGCAGAGGGTGTAGCAAAGGGTGCCCTCACACAGGCAGAGGCCGATGCAAAATTCGCTGCTTGGAAAGCCGAGCGCGATCAGAAAATCGAGGCCAAGAAGACCGGCATCAAGAACGATGCTATCGCAAAGGCCAAGGCTGCAAAGGCTGCAGAGGTTAAGGTAAACGAGGCCCGCGCAGAAGCTATCGCCAAGAAGCACGCAGCAGCTGAAGAGGCTGCCAAGGCTGAAGAGGCAGAGGCTGCAGCAGAGCAGGTTGAAGAGGCAGTTGAAGCTCCCGCAGAAGAAGTTGCAGAAACTCCCGCAGAGTAATGCAGCGGATAGCGCAAGTGCTGAAATCCAACGGGAAAGACGGCGAGCTCGTAATGAGCTTCACCGCCGTGGACCCGGAAGAAATCGACCTTCAGGAACCGGTGTACATCGAAGACGATGGGCTGCCGGTTCCTTATTTTTTTGAATCATTCCAGCGCCGGGGCAACACCAAAGCACTTGTGCGCCTCACCGGAGTGCGCAGCCTGGAAGACGCGGAAGAGCTTGCCGGCCGTGCAGTGTATGCCGATGACGGCGTGTACGAAGAGGAAGACGGCGGTTTCGACGGCTGGGAGCTGCAGGACCAGAACGGCAGCACCATCGGCAGCATCGTCGGCAGCGAAGACATCCCCGGCAATCTTTGTCTTGCCGTTGAAACGCCCTGCGGCGACGAAATCCTTGTCCCATTCCACGAAGACCTTTTGATTGAGGCCGATGCCGACGCGCGCATCCTCCGCCTCACAATTCCCGAGGGACTCCTTTAGACGAACATCCCGTCTTTCATCGTGCAGGTGCGGTCGCAGAGCGAGGCCAGGGCGGGATCGTGCGTCACAATAACCAAGGTTTGTCCCAAAGATTCGCGGAGGGAGAACAGCAGGCGGTGAATATCCTCTTTTGTGTGGCTGTCCAGGTTGCCGGTGGGTTCATCGGCAAAAAGGATTGCGGGTGAGTTCACAAGGGCGCGGGCGATGGCTACGCGCTGCTGCTCGCCGCCGGAGAGTTCCGAGGGTTTATGCTCCAGGCGGCCGCTCAGGCCAACGGCGTCAAGCAACGAAACGGCCACGGAGCGCGCCTCCCGCGATGAAACCCCGCCAATGAGCGCGGGAATCATCACGTTTTCAAGAGCGTTGAACTCCGGCAGAAGATGATGTGCCTGGAATACGAAGCCGATTTTCTTGTTCCTGAAAGCAGACAGGGCCTTTCCGGAAAGCCGCAGCACATCCGTGCCATCGACCGATAAAAACCCGCTGTCCGGTGTGGAAAGCGTGCCCAGGATCTGCAGCAGGGTGGATTTGCCCGCGCCCGAAGCGCCCACAACGGCAACGACCTCGCCCTTATCGACAGAAAAATCCACACCTTTCAGGACCTCAAGTGAACCGAAAGACTTGTGAATATTGTTGGCTTCGATAATCATAGTGGTTGCAAAGATACAAAATTTACTATAAATTTGTATCCTGTCTCGGGGTGTGGCGCAGTTGGCTAGCGCATCTGGTTTGGGACCAGAGGGTCGTGTGTTCGAGTCACATCACCCCGACCATTTTCGATAACACTATGGAAAACCACGAACTCAGTATCATGGCCACACAGATCCGCCGGGATATCCTGCGCATGGTATGTGCGGCAAAATCCGGCCATCCGGGCGGCTCAATGTCCAGTACGGACTTCCTTACGGCCCTGTTTTTCAACGAAATGAATCACGATCCCGCAACGTGGACGCGCAGCGGCAAGGGGCAGGATATGTTCATCCTGTCGGCCGGTCACCTCACTCCGGTGTACTATTCCGTGCTGGCCCGCCGCGGCTATTTCCCGGTGGAGGAACTGGGAACGTTCCGTAAGATCGGCACCCGCCTGCAGGGCCATCCTTCCATCCGCAAGAACCTTCCCGGCGTGTTCCAGGCATCCGGTTCGCTGGGCCAGGGCCTTTCTGCAGCCGCAGGCCTTGCCCTGGGCAAGAAGCTGGACGGAGATCCGGGCAAAGTATGGTGCCTGTGCGGCGACGGCGAATCCGAGGAAGGCCAGATCTGGGAAGCCGGCATGTTCGCCGTGCACCATAACCTGGACAACCTAATCGCCATGACAGACTGGAACGGCCAGCAGATCGACGGTCCGGTATCCAGCGTGGCGGGAGAAGGCGACCTCGCGGCCAAGTGGGAATCCTGGGGCTGGAGAGTGATAGTGGCCGATGGGCACGACTTCGACTCAATCTCGGAAGCCTTCACCCTCGCGAAAGCGGCGGAAGGCAGGCCGACGATGATCCTGTTCCGCAGCGACATGGGCCACGGCGTGGACTTCATGGCGGGAACGCACAAGTGGCACGGCTCGGTGCCCAAGCCGGAGCAGCTGGAAGATGCACTGAAACAACTTGGTGAAACACCTTTAGGAGACTTTTAATATGAAATACACAGATACAGGTAAGAAAGACACCCGCAGCGGGTTCGGCGCGGGTCTTCTGGAAGCGGGACGCAAGGACAGCCGCGTCCTGGCCCTCACGGCCGACCTTAAAGGTTCCCTGAAGATGGACGCCTTCGCGGCGGAGTTCCCGGAGCGCTTCATCCAGTGCGGCATTGCGGAAGCAAATATGGTGGGTGTAGCCGCAGGCCTTGCCATCACCGGCAAGATTCCCTTCATCGGCTCGTTCGCAGAGTTCGTGACCGGCCGCGTATACGACCAGCTCCGCCAGGAAGTCTCCTACGGCAAGGCGAACGTGAAAATCGCATCGTCCCACGCGGGAATCACCCTTGGCGAGGACGGCGCAACCCACCAGACCATGGAGGATATCGCCCTTATGCGCGCCCTTCCGGAAATGGTGGTGATCAACCCCTGCGACTACAACCAGACAAAGCAGGCAACCCTTGCCGCAGCGCAGTGGGAAGGCCCCGTGTACCTTCGTTTCGGCCGTCCCGGAGTGCCCAACTTCACGCCTGAGGACGAACCTTTCGTCATCGGCAAAGCCATCGTAATGAACGAGGGTGCCGATGTAACCCTGTGCGCAACCGGCCATCTTGTATGGGAGGCCCTGCTGGCTGCCGATGCCCTTGCCGCGGAAGGCATCAGCGCGGAAGTGGTGGACTTTGCCACAATCAAGCCTCTGGACGAGGAGGCGCTCCTGGCATCGGCCCGCAAAACCGGCGCACTGGTAGTGGCGGAGGAACACAATATGGCCGGAGGTCTTGGCGAGGCGATTGCCGGAGTGCTGGCCCGGAATTTGCCCACCCCCGTGACGTTTGTGAACGGAGGAGACCGCTTCGGACAGAGCGGAACGCCGGCCGAACTCATGGCGGCGTACGGCCTCAATGCCGACGGAATCGTCCTTGCAGCAAAGAAACTCTTGAAGAAATGAGAAAGTTTATTCTTGCCCTCGCAGCAGCCGCAATGCTGGTGCCGGCCCATGCCGCCCAGAACAACCTTTTCCTGGAACTGAACAGGAACCAGCTCTCCTATGAGGGGAAAAATATCGAAATGGAGGACCTCCAGGCCCTTCTTTCGGGAGAGACATGCTACAGCAACGTGGTGGTGCTGTCCGATCTCGGCAGTAAGGTATACACCATGCTGGCCATCAGGGAAATCGTGGAGAAGAATGCCGCTCCCCAGCTGCTTTTCGTCCCTCGTTTCGACACGAAAACTTTCTACTCCACCCTCCTCAGGGAGCCCCCGTGCATATATGTAGCCCCGTCGATCTACTATGATCCCATGGCGGCCAATGATTTCTGGACGGAGGAATACGGTGCCGATGTACCGGCCACTCTCCTTCTTGACGGCAAAAGGCTGTACATGGACGGAGCCTTCACGAATATCGTGGCGGCAATCGAGAAAATCAAGGCGAAGAGCCCCGGCGAAGATCCGGTGGATATCCGCATCAAAGTGACGGTGGAAGCCACCATCGGCCAGCTCCTGGAATTCGACAAAGACTTCTCGAACGAAGCGGCCCTCCGCGGGCTGAAACCCAACTACTCGTATTTCTCGGGCCCCAACAGCGAAGTTTCCCTCCTGGCTTTCGACCTTGTCTGGGCCGATTTCGCCGATGTGGAAGTTCCCACCCTGGATATTGCCGATGACGAATACTCCGCCGCCCCGCTGTTCTATGACAAGGACGACCTCCAGGCTTTTGCAAAGTATGTGGAGAGCATCTATGACTACGACATCGAGAAATATCGCGGAGCCCAGGGCCGCGTATGGCTGGACTTTACAATCTGCGTTGACGGCAGCGTGAGAGACGTGGTTGCAGTTCACGGCATCGAGGAAGTGCGCGAATGCGCCGTTGAGGCCGTTAAAAAGGCCCCGCCCGTGTGGACCCCCGCCAGGGATGTCAACGGCAATCCGGTGAATATGCGTGTGCACAAGATGATGGTGAAGATTCTGGCACACTTGTAGCATATAAAGGGCCGATGAATGCGAATGAACTCTTCAACAGGATAGTAAAGGAGTACAGCGAGCGGATATGGTGGATCGCCCGCCGGTTCGTGAATTCGCATGAAGACGCCGATGATTTAACCCAGGATATTTTCCTCAAGATATGGACTGCGCTTCCCTCATTCAGGGGGGAGGCGCAGCTTTTTACCTGGGTGTACCGTATCGCGTTGAACGAGGCGATGGACCGCCTCCGCCGCGAAAAGGTTCGCGCCGCCCTGCGCTTCGCATCGCTTGACGCGGAGATGGAGCGCCGAATCGACAACGATCCCTGGTTCGACGGAACCCCGGCCGAAAGGGCCCTTTCCAAGGCCGTGGCCGCTCTCCCTGAAAAACAGCGCCAGGTATTTATATTAAGGTATTACGACGAAATGCCCTACGAGGAGATGTCACAGATCCTGGACACCTCGGTGGGCGCACTTAAGGCATCATATCATATAGCGCGCGAAAAGGTGGAGGCCGTACTCAAAGAAGAGGCGGCCGGATTAAACCTTTGAATTCCCCGTGCGTCAAAGGAAACAGTTATGGCAAAGAAATGTGGCATACAGACCCCCGACGGGTACTTCGACTCACTGCAGTCGAGGCTGGTCTCCATTGCGGAAACCGCTCCATCCGTGCGCAAGGTTGGCTTTGCGCGCAAGGTGGCGCCCTATTTCGCATATGCGGCCAGCCTTGTCGCGGCGGTTCTGCTGGGCAGTTTCATCTTACGGAAAACGGCCGTTCCGGAAGAGGAGTATTCAGCCTGGGAGGAAAACCTCGTGGCGGAAGTGCTTATGAGCGCAGACCCTTATGCCCTTATCTTTGATTCGGAAACCGTTAACCCTTAAGTTAGTTTTGTTACCATGAAGAAGTTTTTACTGGCTATTGCAGCCGCATCCCTTTTATTCTGCGTTTCAGCTTTCGCGCAGCCCCGCGGCGGCCAGAACCGCGACGGCGACTGGCGTGAACGCGTGAATGCGGAGAGAAAAGCCCTTATCAAGGAAGAACTCCGCCTCCAGGACAGCGACCCCTTCTGGGCCGTTTACGATGAACTTCAGGCCCAGGGCGAAGAGCTCATGAAGGCCCGTATGGAAGCCAAAAAGGCTCTCCGTGAAGCAGTTAAGGACAATAAGCCCGACAAGGAGATCGAACCTCTCCTGGATGCATTCCTCAAGGCAGAGGCCGCATGCATCTCCTTTAAGGATACAAAGCGCGACCGCATCCGCAAGGTGCTTACTCCCAGTCAGTTCGCCCGTCTGCTTCTGGTTGAGGAAAGGTTCATGAACCGTCAGATGGATCAGAGAGGCCCCGGCGGTCACGGCGGTCCCGGCCAGGGACGCGGCAACGGCCATGGTCATGGCGGACATGGCGGCGGACACGGCCAGTTCAACAGGCAGCAGTAAGCAGTTTTTTGTACTGCGCCAAAAAAAGCGTAAATTTGCGGGTATGAAGAATATCCGCAATTTTTGCATTATAGCGCATATCGACCATGGCAAGTCCACTCTGGCGGACAGGCTCCTGGAACTCACCCGCACTCTGGGTGAACGGGAGATGGAAAACCAGGTGCTGGACGACATGGACCTGGAGAGGGAGAAGGGCATCACGATCAAGAGCCACGCCATCCAGATGGACTACGTGAGGGACGGGCAGGCGTACAAGCTCAACCTCATCGACACTCCCGGGCATGTGGATTTCAGTTATGAAGTGTCGCGCAGCATCGCTTCCTGCGAAGGGGCCTTGCTGGTTGTCGATGCTTCCCAGGGTATTCAGGCGCAGACAATTTCCAATCTCTATCAGGCCATAGACCATTCCCTGGAGATTATTCCGGTGCTGAACAAGATCGATATGGACTCGGCCCAGCCGGAGCTGGTAACAGACCAGATCTGCGACCTGCTGGGATGCGGGCCGGAGGAAGTATACCGCGTATCGGCACGTACCGGAGAGGGTGTACAGGCGGTGCTGGATGCAATTGTGGATAAGATTCCCGCCCCCAAGGGGGATCCGGACGCCCCGCTTCAGGCACTCATTTTCGACTCGGTTTTCAATGCGTTTCGGGGGATTATCGCTTATTTCAAGGTCGTGAACGGCTCGATCGCGCAGGGCGACAAGGTGAAGTTCGTGTCCACGGGGAACGAGTACGAGGCGGAGGAAATCGGCAATCTGAAATTGAAGCTAAACCCCACCGGAGGCGTTTCCACCGGCGATGTGGGCTATATTATCACCGGCATCAAGGCTGCGGTTGAGGTGAAGGTGGGCGATACCATCACGCATGTCCTGAACCCCTGCAAGGAGGCTATCGCCGGATTTGAAGAGGTTAAGCCGATGGTGTTCGCCGGACTGTATCCCGTCGATGCGTCCAAGTTCGAGGAACTGCGCGCCACGCTGGAGAAGTTCCAGCTGAACGACGCCTCGTTCACATACGAGCCGGAGAGTTCGCTGGCGCTGGGATTCGGCTTCCGCTGCGGCTTCCTGGGGCTTCTGCATCTGGAAATCGTGCAGGAAAGGCTGTTCCGCGAGTTCAATATGGACGTGATTACCACCGTGCCCAACGTGTCGTACAAGGTGTATACGACCAAAGGGGAAGTTGTGGACGTTCACAATCCGTCGGGCCTGCCGCCGCAGACTCTCATCGACCATATCGAGGAGCCGTATATCCGCGCCCAGATTATCTCCAAGTCCGATTTTTACGGGCCGATAATGAAGCTGTGCATGGACAAGCGCGGCACTCTCACCGGCCAGCACTATATTACCGCCGACCGCGTGGAACTGAACTACGACCTGCCCCTGTCGGAGGTGGTTTTCGACTTCTACGACAAGCTTAAGTCCATCTCAAAAGGTTATGCTTCGTTCGACTACCACGTGACGGGATTCCGCCTGGCGCGGCTTGTGAAGCTGGATATCCTGCTGAATGGGGATCCTGCCGATGCTTTGTCCACGCTCATCCATGAGGATCATGCCTACGATTTCGGCCGCAAGATCTGCGTTAAGCTGAAGGAACTTATTCCCCGCCAGCAGTTCGATATTGCCGTGCAGGCGGCCATCGGCGCAAAGATTATTGCCCGCGAAACTGTTCGCCAGGTGCGCAAGGATGTTACTGCGAAGTGCTATGGCGGCGATGTCACCCGTAAGCGTAAACTCCTTGAAAAACAGAAGGAGGGCAAGAAGCGCATGCGCCAGATCGGCACTGTGCAAGTACCCCAAAGCGCCTTTATGGCGGTGTTAAAACTAGACTAACTGTCATTTCGAGCCTGCCGAGAAATCTCATGAAAGTATCTTCCGCTATAAAATCCATGCGCCTGCGCACCCTGCCGCTCTCCACGGCCGGAGTGCTGCTGGGCATCCTGCTGGCCACTGCCGATTATCAGGTGAGCTGGCTGACCGCCGTGCTCATCGTGCTCACTACCGTCTCGCTTCAGATTCTGTCCAATCTGTCGAACGAACTCGGCGACGTGCTCCACGGCACGGATACCGCGGAACGGGTGGGGCCGGAATACGGCCTTAACAGCGGGGAGCTGAGCGTGAAGGACATGAAGGTGCTCATCGGCATTTTCGTGGTGCTTTGCATGCTGTTCGGATCGGCAATGGTCTATTCTTCCTGGGGCACGCTGCTGGACATCGGCAAGCCTGCCGCGCAGATGGACTGGACGCCCACGCTGGTGCTGCTTCTCGGAGCCGGGGCCATATGGGCGGCGATGAAATACACTCTGGGTCGCAATCCGTATGGATACAGGGGCCTCGGGGATATTTACGTGTTCGTGTTTTTTGGCCTGGTGGCGGTAATTGGAGCATATCTGGTGTGTACCCACACCGTGTTCGTGCGCATGCTGGCGCCGGGAGCCGCGGTTGGCTTTTTCGCCGTGGGGGTTCTGAACGTGAACAATATGCGGGATGCCAAAACGGATGCTGTAAACCGTGTTACTGTGGCCATAAAGCTTGGGGAGAAGGGCGCACGGATATATCAGACCATCCTGATTGTTATGGGATGGGTATGCATGTTGGACTACTGCCTGCTCCGCTGGCACAGCTGGTGGCACTATCTGTTTGTACTCACTTTGCCTTTGTATGTCATTCACGTCATCGGCATTTGGAAGAAAAAGGACGGCGAACTTGATCCCATGCTTCCGCTTCTGGTAATGTCCACTTTCCTGTTCTGCCTTCTGGCCGGGTTTGGATTTATTGTACATCTTTTATGAGCGACTGGAAAGACCGTCTGGGCGTAGTTTATTCCACCAACCCGGACTTCAAATATGAGACTGTGCGCGAGGAGCAGGAGGAAACCCTGGCTCCGGCCAGGCAGCGGCTCATCGTTCGTATCGACAGGCGCAACCGGGGTGGCAAGCAGGTGACGCTGGTGGAGGGATTTGTGGGAACGCAGGAAGATCTGGCCGGTCTTGGACGTACGCTGAAGGTAAAATGCGGCGTTGGCGGCGCGGCGAAGGACGGTGAAATAACCATCCAGGGAGATTTCCGCGATAAGGTGGTGGCTATCCTCACGTCGATGGGATATAACGCAAAAAGGGGTAATTGATGGCTGGTATTTTCAGGAGTCTGGGAGAGCTGCAGCTGCCCACCGTGCCGGAAGACATGGTGCCGATGCCTGTGAGCGGGCTCCCGGTGGTGGGTGAGGTGATGATGGTGCTGTTCATCCTGCTTGCGCTTTTGCTGGTTGGAAACTTCATCGACATAATACCCCATCTGGCCGACAGCATCCTCCGTGCCCGCGGCAGCACTGCCCTGGAGGGAAGCGTAAGGGTGAGCAGGGACAGGAATATTATCGCCCTGGTGTTCGTGATACCCGCGATTGTGATAATGTACCGCTACTGCCTGTATTATCCGGATTTTGTGAAGGACATGCCGCCAAATACCAGACTGTGGACCACGATGGGCATATTTGTGGGATATCTGCTGTTGAGGTATTTGCTGTTCATATGGCTGAAGCCGCGTCGCTCGGATGCTTATTATATGTCGTACAAGGCGGGGTATTCGTTTTTTATCCTGCTGTGCCTGGTGGCGTTCCTCACGCTTGGCATTCTGGCGCTTTTCCATGCCGGCGATCGTACCGTGAGAACCTTCATGCTGGTGGAAGTTATTCTGTTCTATGCAGTTTATTTCTTCCGCCGCGGACAAATTTTATCGACAAATTGCAATCCTTTCGCAACTTTTTTGTACCTTTGCGCCCTTGAAATCTTGCCGACCGGCCTTTTTGTGGCATCGGCCCTAGTGTTTTAGAAGAAGAAATGGCAGTAAAGAACATACTTGTGTCGCAGGTTGCGCCACGTGTACTCACTCAATATCAGGCAGTTAGCGAAAAGTTTGGAGTAGAATTCACCTTCCGTCCGTTTTTCATAATCGAGCCTCTGACGGCTAAGGAATTCCGTGCCCAGCGCATCAATCTTCCGGATTATACGGCTATCGTTTTCTCTTCCAGGCACGCGATTGACGCGTTTTTTGCCCTGGCGGAGGAACTCAGGGTGAAAATTCCCGAGACGATGAAGTATTTCTGCACCACGGAGCTCGTGGCCATGTATCTGCAGAAGCACATCGTTTATCGCAAGCGCAAGATCTTCTTCGGCGACGGCACTCCTCAGAGCGTGGTCGCACTCATCGGCCCCAAGCATAAAGGCGAGACATTCCTCATCGCTCAGTCGGACAATTCCAGCGATTCGCTTGCCCGCTGCATGGAGGAAAAGGGCCTCAGCTACCAGACCGGCATTTTCGTGAAATCCGTGAACCAGAACATCAAGGACATTGATTTCTCGGCTTACGACATGCTGGTTCTTTACAATCCTGCCGACCTTAAGTCGCTGCAGGAGAACTTCCCTGAGTTCAAGCAGGGAGATCTCAAGATCGTGGCTTATGGCAAGACTATCGCCAAGGCTCTGGAAGAGGCCGGACTCCGCGTGGATGTGAAGGCTCCCACTCCGGAAGCTCCTTCCGTGGCCCGTGCCATCGAGCTCTATCTGGAAGGATCCAAGTAAACGATGAAGCCCAGCTCCCTACCCAAATCACAGATGGTTTCGGGCAAGCTCGCGGTGTCTGCGCTGCTCGAAAAGGGCAAGGGAGGTGTTTGCGGCTGCCTGCGGTATAAGTGGGTTTCTACGGAAGCCCCTTCCCGCATCATGGTCTCGGTCCCCAAGAAACTCTTCCGCCGCGCCGTGAAGCGCAATCTGTTGAAGCGCCGCATCCGCGAAGCATACCGTCTGCAAAAAGACCTCATCGGCCCGGGCATGGATATCATGTTCGTCTACGTGTCCAAGGCCATTCTTCCCTTTGCCGATATTTACGCCGACATGACCGCCGCCCTTACGGCTATTGCCACTTGTCATACCGAGGTCCCGGATGGACCGGGTGTATCTCATCGAACTTCCCCCGATGAATAAAACCCTAAAGAGCATACTGGTGTTCCCCTTCGTGCTTCTGATAAAGTTCTATCAGGTGTGCATCAGTCCGTTCACCCCGCCGGCATGCCGTTTCACCCCCACATGCTCTCAGTACGCCCTGGAGGCCTTCCGCAAATACGGCCCCCTCAAGGGCTTCTGGCTCAGCCTCAAGCGCATCCTCCGTTGTCACCCCTGGGGCGGCAGCGGCTACGATCCCGTTCCGTAACCTCCTGTTTATTACCCGCGCCCGTTTGACTACCTCCGGTCCGTTTTGCCCGGTTTTTGGGCCGGAACCCCGTGATTTTTTCCACTCGGCGTCAAAAAAGGCCCTCAAATGACGCCCAATTCGTATTTTTACCAACTCGGCGTCAATAATGGTTTCTAAATGACGCCGAACCCGTTTTTTTGTCGGTTGGGGATCATTTTCGGTCCTAAAATGACGCCGAACCTCTGAATTCGCTAGCCGGGTGCACCCGAAGGTACATAGCTCGGCACCTTCGGGAGCATTTTGGGCTGTTTTTGCTCCTGAAGGTCCATTGGCCGGCACCTTCGGCCACACCTGACCCACAGCTGGTTTATTGGCTGGCGCTCAACTAGTTGACAATCAGTGAGTTCCTTGTTTATGGGTGCAATTTTTGTTGCACCCATAAACACGTATCTTGCTCATACACAAACACATGGCCGCCAGCGATTGTTTGGGGGGGAGGATCAGCGGGAGGCGAGGTAGAGGCGGCAGAGGCCGAGGGTGAGGGTGCGGAAGCGGACGTCGGTGAAGCCGGCGGTGCGGATCATGTTGCAGAAGGCGGCGGGGGGAGGGAAGGCGTGGACGGAGGCCGGGAGATACCGGTAGGCCTGCTTGTTACCGGAGATGAGTCCGCCGATCATGGGGAGGATGTGCATGAAATAGAGGTCGTAGAGGCGGCGGAGAAAGGGTTTGTCGGGAACGGAGAGTTCCAGGATAACGACTTTGCCGCCGGGGGCGATGACGCGGTGGAACTCCTGCAGGGCGATGTCTTTGTGTTCGAAGTTGCGGATACCGAATGCGCAGAACACACGGTGGAAGGAGCCGTCCGGGAAGGGGAGGGCTTCGGCATCGGCCTTCATGAGTTTAATGCGGTCGTGGACGCCTTCGTGGGCGGCTTTGCGCATTACCAGCGACATCATGCCTTCGGATATGTCCACTCCGGTTACGCGGGTGCCGCTGTTGCCGGCGGCGAGTGCGATGGCGATGGTGCTGTCGCCGGTGCCGCAAGCCACATCCAGGATGCGCTGCTGGGAGCCGTCGACGATTTCGCGAATGGCCCGCTTGCGCCAGAGGCGGTCCACACCCAGCGACATAATATGATTCAGGCGGTCGTACGAGGGCGCCACCGAATCGAACATCTCCTGTATTTTTTCCTTTTGCGGCATACTCCGAAAGACAAATATACGAAAACCCCCGCAAAAATGATTATATTTGCAGATTAATAAACCCTAACCGGATGGACAAGAAGACATTCAAGCGCTGGAACCTCATCGTGGCCACTGTGGTTACGCTGGTGGCAGCCGTTACATATCTCTCCACTATTGAGCCCACGGCATCGTTCTGGGATTGCGGAGAGTTCATTGCATCGTCATATAAACTGGAGGTGGGACATCCTCCGGGAAACCCGGTGTTCCAGCTCCTGGCGCGCTTCTTCACGATTCCCTTCCCTCCGGAGAAGGCGGCGGTGGCCGTGAATGCTTTTAACGGCATCCTTGGCGCAATCACCATTTTCCTGCTGTATCTTACAGTGGTGTTCTTCGCAAAGCGGCTCATTAAGTCAAAAGAGGAAGAATACACTACGGCGCAGGCAATCGCCATTTTCGGTTCGGGTGCCGTGGGTGCGCTGGCATACTGCTTCTGCGATACTGCATGGTTCAGCGCAGTGGAGGGAGAGGTTTATGCGATGTCGTCGCTGTTCACCGCCCTGGTATTCTGGATCATGTGCAAGTGGTACGAGGATGCCGATAAGCCCCATTCGGGCCGATGGATAGTGCTGATCGCCTTCCTGATGGGCCTGAGCATCGGCGTTCACCTGCTGAACCTGCTCACCATCCCGGCCTTCGTGTTCATGTATTATTACAGGAAGAACGAAGACAAGAAGCTGCCTTTCGGCAAACTGTTCGGAATATTCATGATAGGCGTGCTCATCGAGTTCGTGCTGGTGTTCATGTTCATTCCTTATCTGCCCAAGCTGGCGGCTTTCTTCGACCGCATCTTCGTGAACGGCTTCCACCTGCCGTACAACAGCGGCGCCCTGTTCTTCCTTGTGGGCCTGCTGGCGCTGTGCTTCTGGGGCCTGTTCACTACGCTCAAAAGGCAGAACGTGTTCTGGAACACCGTGCTCCTGTGCGTCACTACGCTTGTAATCGGCTTCTCGCTGTTCTCCATAGTGATTATCCGCTCCAGCGTAAAAACGCCCACCAACGAGTATCAGCCCGATAACCCCTACACCCTGGTGCGTTATCTCAACCGTGAGCAGTACGGCAGCGTGCCCCTGATTTACGGCCAGTACTACGATTCCCCGTACGACCTCAAGCAGGATCAGTACTGGGCCCCGCTGGACGGCAAGTATGTGAAGGCCGACAGCCCCACTGACGTGAAGTATCACTCGGATGCCAAAATGCTGTTCCCGCGCATGTGGAACGGCGGCGACCAGCGCTACATCGACTTTTACGAATCATATACCGGCGGCAAGGGCAAACGCATCCGCGGAGCCACTTACCGCATGCCCACTTTCGGCGCCAACATGGCATTCTTCCTGGACTACCAGCTCAACTGGATGTATTGGCGCTACTTCATGTGGAACTTCGCCGGAAGGCAGAACGAGGTGCACAGCCCCAGCCCCGGCAATCCCTTCACCGGCAACTGGGAATGCGGCATCAAATTCATCGACGCAATGCGCCTGGGCGACCAGAGCGACGCTCCCGAAATCCTGGCAAACAACAAAGGCAAGAACCATTATTTCCTCCTGCCGCTGCTGCTGGGCATCATCGGCCTGGTATTCCAGTTCGACCGTGATAAACGCGGCTCATGGCTGGTATTCCTGATGTTCTTCATGACGGGCATTGCAATCGTGCTGTATCTTAACCAGCCGCCATATCAGGTGAGGGAGAGGGATTATGCCTATGCTGGATCGTTCTATATGTTCGCGCTGTGGATTGGACTGGGCGTGGCCGCGCTGTACGAGTGGATAAACGGCGCGCTCAAGGGCAAGTATGAAAAGCCCGTGGCCATCGCCGTATCGGTGCTGTGCCTTGGCGTGCCCGCTCTCATGGCGGAGGAAAACTGGGACGATCACGACCGCTCGCACCGCTACACAGCCGTGGAGATGGCAAAGAACTATCTCAACTCGGCGGGCAAGGACGGCATCCTCATCACTCACGGAGACAACGATACCTTCCCCCTGTGGTACGCCCAGGAAGTGGAAAGCGTAAGGCCGGACGTGAGGGTTGTGAATACCTCCCTGCTGGGTACCGACTGGTACATCGACCAGATGAAATGGGCCAGCAACGAAAGCGCGCCGCTTCCTTTGACCATCCCCCAGAGGTCATATCTGTACGGCACGAATGAATATGTATTCATTATCGACGATACGGGTGAAACCACGCCCATATCGGAGGTGATGGACGTATTCAAGGATCCCAGGATGAGGATAGAGCTCCAGAGGGGCAGGAAAGTGAACGTTATCTGCGCCCGCAATATCAGCATTCCGGTGAACAAGGAGAATGTGTTCAAATACGGTATCCTGGATCCGGAAAAGTACAGTATGGAGGAGGTTCCGGACACCATCGTCCTGAGCATGTCCAAGGACAAGAATTACCTCACCAAGCCAGAACTCTTCATGCTGGACCTTCTGGCCGGTTATCAGTGGGACAGGCCCATCAGCATGCTCAACATGGGCGGAGACCTTAACATCGGCATAAAGGAATACCTTATGTACGACTGCTTCTCCTACAGGTTCGTGCCCTTCAAGAACAAGGTTACCTATCAGGACATCGGCAAGGGAGATCCTCTGGCGCTGTATCGCATGATGACGGACGGCACATTCACCTGGGATGCCCTGAGCCGCAAGGACTACTTCGTGGACTACCAGAACCTGTACACCTTCCTGGGTGTGCTGAGCCAGCGCCAGATGTTCGTGACTGTGGCCAACGCGCTGATAAACGCCGGCGAAAAGGACAAGGCCATGGAGATCCTGGACAAGTGCCAGGAGTGCATTCCGGAGGAAACCTTCCCGCTTGAAACCATCCCCGTTGGCTTCACCACCAACACCTATATGGGCATCCGCATGGCGGAAATGTACTATTTCCTGCATGCCGATGACAAAGGCGACGCCCTGGCCGAAAAGATCGGCAACCTGCTTCTGGATACGATGCAATTCTACGGCTCATTCGCCACTATGGGCCAGCCGGAATTCGAGGCGGCATACCAGGCGCTCTACTATCTGGAAGACGTGCTGGAAGACTACAAGAAGTACGACCTGGCAACAAAAATCGCCGACGGTCTGTCGGCGATGATAAAAGGTTTGAAAGCCGGGCTTGACGACTAGTCCCTGATCGCGGCGATGCCGGGGAGGACTTTGCCCTCGATGGCTTCCAGCATTGCTCCGCCGCCGGTGGACACGTAGCTCACCTTATCGGCAAAACCCATCTGGGTGACGGCTGCCACAGAGTCGCCGCCGCCTACGAGGGTGTATGCGCCCTGAGCGGTGGCATCGGCAAGATCCTGAGCGATCTGGAGGGTTCCCTTTGCGAAGTTGGGAAGCTCGAATACGCCCACGGGACCGTTCCAGAGGATGGTCTTGGACTCCATGATGATCTTGCGCCAGTTCTCCAGGGATGCCGGGGAAGCGTCCATGCCCTCCCAGTCGTCGGGAATGTTGTAGATGTCGAACACCTGGCGGGGAGTGTCGTTGTCGAAGCTCTGGCCGGCCACGGTGGCAACGGAAAGGCTCACGTTCACGCCCTTTTCCTTCGCGGTCTTGAGGATTTCAAGTGCGTCGGGAATGAGTTCGTCCTCGTGCAGGGAAAGGCCGATGTGGCCGCCCTGTGCCTTGATGAAGGTATAACCCATTCCGCCGCCGATGATGAGGTTGTCCACCTTGCCCACGAGGTTCTTCAGAACTGCGAGCTTGGAGCTTACCTTCGATCCGCCGATGATAGCGGTGAGGGGGCGCTTTGCGTTGGTGAGAACATTGTCGATGGCCTTGATTTCGCCTTCCATCAGGTAGCCGAACATCTTGTCGTTGGGGAAGTATTCGGCGATGAGGGCGGTTGAGCCGTGTGCGCGGTGGGCGGTGCCGAATGCATCGTTGATGTAGCAATCGGCATAGCTGGCGAGCTTCTTGACGAACTCCTTC
>JAGAAY010000086.1 GCA_017615065.1 Bacteroidales bacterium
CAAAGAACAACCTCGGCAAAAATAGAGATAGCTTATAATCAATGCTTTGTCGTTTGAATGTCTGTTGGAGTCACTTTAAAACCCCGCCTGACATGTGTCGGGCGGGGTTTTTAGTTGGAGGGGGAGAGCTATTGTTTCAAATCGCTCTTGATGTAGACTGCGTTGCCGGTAGGGCGGAGTTTGGTTCCGTCCCAGTTCCAGCGGTTTTCACACACGCGGTTCACGATGTTACGGGAGTTGCCCTGGCCGTAAACCCACATTGCCGTTCCGCCGCCGCCGTCGAAGTTCATGGCTTTATAGCAGCCAAGACCTCTCATGAGTTTGCCCAGAAGTTCGCAGGACATGCCGATGGCCCACTTGTCCTTACTCATGCTGCTGTTGTTCCAGCGGCCGTCCACGGCTACCTGGATAACAGTCTTTCCGTCCTTGGAAAGACCGAGGGCTGTGCGGGGATGGGTATCGGTAAGCCATTTATCGCTATCGGCATTCAGCCACTCCTGAGAGCATTTCAGAACGGTTCCTTCCCAAACCAGCCATGGCCCGGCGCAACCCACCGTGAGGGTGTTGTCCGGAGGATATGTGCTTCCGTTGGCCGCATTCGTGAGCCTTGCGGCTTTGTAGTTGTCCTTCACTTTCACGATGTCGACCACATCGCCGTCGATGGTAAGGGCGCAGTTGTTCACCCATTCATCCTGATCCGTTGCGGCATGCTCGATTACTCCGTTCACACGTACGAAATGGCAGCAGGCCATTGGACCGTTCGTTCCGGCGATGGCATCCAGATAGATGCATTTCTTGTCGAGGTCACGGGCGTCTTCTCCGTCGGCAAGCGTGGGAGTATATCCGTCGGGATAAGTGGTTCCGTAATTGAAATAAAGGCCGAGGTGATTGTGCTCGTTGAGGGTTGTCTTTACGATGTTGATGTTGCGGGTCTGGCCCTCCCACGTGCCATGGAATGAGATCCATTCAACACCGGGGCAGATGGTTACTGATTTGCCGCCCATTGTGGTGAAGTCGATGGTGGGAGTATCGTCCCATGGCTCTTCGGGCTGCTCGGGTCCCGGAGGTTCGGCAAGGACGGTGTATTCAAGTGTAACTGCATTTGATTCCTTGCCCTTGACGGAAACCCTCACCTTGATCTGGCTTTTGTCTACGTCAGGAGCGGTGAACACTACGTATTCATCGGTGCACTCGTTCACGCGAAGCGCCGTTGCGTCCAGTCCTACGCCATAAATCACCTTGTTCTCCGATGCCACAGTGCTGAAATTAATTCCGTTCAGCGTTACTGGCTTACCGGCAACGGCCTTTCCGTCATAGTCGGTGGTTATGCCGGTGATGTAAGGCTCCGGAGTCTTGTCCTCCTCGCCTTTACCCCCGCCGCATGAACGTACGGCAAGGGTAAGTGCGGGAAGCAGTAAAAGAAGCAATAACTTCCTGTTCATTTTACTTTACATTCTTCAGTTTGGGCAGGTCGCCGCTCAGATCCCAGATGCTCTCATCCCAGTTAAGGGCCTTTGCCTGCTGGGAGACGGTGCCTTCGGTGCCATAATAGTTGCCGGTTGCAGGTACGCAGTTATTGTAGCTGAAAGACCTGTCGGAAGTATTCCATGCCACGAATCCGGTGCAGGTAATTGTGTTGGGCGTAGTGGCTGAAGCTCCATCGTTCAATCCAAGTACAAGACCGCACAAATCAGTTTTGACGATACCGGTGATGTCGGAAGTGGTATAGCCGTTGGTGATAGTGAGCTGCTTGCAGGCTCTTGCTTTATCATAGGTGGAACCTATGAATCCGCCGCTGTAACGGCGAACAGTAACAGAGCCGGTTGAATAGCAGTTCAGAACGGTAAGCGTAGATGCCGGAGATGCGGATATGGTGCCGATCAGGCCGCCTGCATGGGCCCAGTTGCCTGATGACGGATCGTGAGGAAGTGTGACATTGCCGGTAGCGTAGCACTCGCTGACGGTTACATTCACATTTTCATACACTTTATTGTCTTTGTCGACCGTGGCCGATGAGATAACGCCGATCAGGCCGCCGGCCATATGTCCTTCGCCCTGGATGTTGCCGGTGGCGTAGCACTTTTCTACTGTTGCGTTTGCGTCAATCTGTCCGATGAGTCCGCCTGCACGTGTATAGTTGCCGGAAAGGCTGGTGGCATTACCGGTGGCGTGGCAGTTCCTGACAGTGGTTTCGCCGGAAATATAGCCGATAAGACCGCCGGCATAATAGGCGTCGACAGTAGCGCTTCCGGTAGCGGAGCAGTTAATAATGGTTCCGCCATCTACGCGGCCGATAAGACCTCCGGCCTGCTGATTTCCGGTAACGGAGCAGTCGGCGGAACAATTCTCCACGAGTCCGTTTCTCATATGGGCGACAATACCGCCGGAACGCTTGTAGTCGTTCACGAGAGTGGAACTCTTCACAACGACATTCTTCAAGACAAAGTCACTGGCATTGTCTGAGGAACCGGCAACGCCCACGAGTGTGGCGGCATCATCGGTATCGGCGTCGATGTTGAAGCCTTCAAGGGTAAGATTCTGCACACTTCCGCACAGGACTCCGAACAGGGGACCGCCGGCTTTGAAATTGCTGATCTTGTGATTGTCTCCGTTGAAGTCGATCCTGCGCTTCCTGGCTTTTGCCTTGGCATCTTCGTCATCGGTGACGGAATTGATCGGCTTCCAGGGGTTCTCGCCTTCGGAGTTAGTGAAGACCACATCGGCAAAGTCGATATCGGCCGTCAGCTTGAAATATGTGGTGGCATCGTCCTGAAGCATGCTGTTGATGGCGAGGAACGACTCAACATCGGCCACGAGGTAGGGATTGGTGGCCGATCCATTGCCTTCCTGCTGGGCTGCAAGCATCTTGAAGACGATGTATGCCGCTTTCTCGTCGGGAGCCTGGAAATTGCTTCCGCCCTTCACACCGTCGATTACGACAGGGAGAAGATATGTGACATCCGGGTCGCAGCCTTCTCCCTTGAGACGAAGCTCGCAGGTATTGGATTTCGCCGAGAATTTGGGCAGGATCACCGAGTTGGACGAGAATACATACGCATCGGAGGGGAGCATCCGGTAGGAAGTCCCGTTTGCGGTATTATAGGAGCTCACCAGGGCGGGATTTGCACCCAGGGTGATGGTGTAGGCCTCTGCCGATACCGGGGCAGCTGTCACAGAGAGATCCAGGGATACGGACTGATGCTCGGGAACCTCATAAAGGTCCTGTGCATTTTTAACCTGAACACCCAGCTGGGGCGTTTCGCCATTGTCTTCTTTCCCGTCTTTCTTGCATGAAAGGGTAAGGAGCATGGGAAGAATGATGAGTAATGCAGTGATTCTTTTCATGATACTTATTATTTTTTAATATTGCTTGTTCTAGAAAGTGAGGCCGTCGTTCCAGCCGGGGTTCTGTGTAAGGACGCCGCCGGTGAGAGTACGTTCCTTGATTGGAATGGGATAATAGTAATCCTTGCCATCGTCCCATGTCCAGCCCGGACGGGAGTTGTGATGGTTGTCGACATATCCGGAAGTGCCGTTCGACAGTGTGATTCCAGCGCCGATCTTGAAAGTGTTGGGGGCGTGGACTGCGGGGGCAGTGTCGCCGGTGTACAACGTGATGTCATCTACACCGTCGCCGTCCAGGTCGTATGAGCCTTCACCGGGGAAGTACATGCCATACAGGGGCTGCTCGAAAGCCTGGCCTTCCGCCCAGCGGATGATGTCGTAGTATCGGAATCCTTCGCCGATGAGCTCAATGGTGCGTTCGCGGCGGATCTCAAGGATGAGGCCCACGTTGGAAGAGCTCTTTACTGCCACCTTGGGATAACCGGTCTCTGCGGCCAGAAGGTACGGATCGGGATTGGCATTGGCATAGTCCATGTCCAGATTTGGCATTCCCACCCTTTCACGGAGGGGCTTTATGGAACGGTCTATATCGGCCTGGGTAATGGTCCCGAGTTCCGCTTTGGCTTCGGCGAAGTTAAGATACACTTCGGCCGCACGGAAAAGTATAAGGTCGCAATAAGACTTCTGGTAGGTGTCATCGGCAGGTCCCATAAAGTACTTGATGGGGGCGTATCCTGTCTCCGAATAGTTCAAATCGGGGGCGCATCTGGTATCTGTTCCCAGGCGGCAATAGCCGGGAGTGCGGATGCTCTGTGCAAGACGGGGATCGCGGTTCTGGGTTTCCTCCATGAAGGTCATGGTCTCCCAGTACTGGTTGTCGGTGAACCGGTTTCCATCGGCCATCAGATAGCTGGCGATTATTTTCCTCGTGAATCCGCGCTTGCCGAGGGTGGGGCTTGTATAATCGGCATTGGCGGAATGCACCACACCGTAGTCGATATTGTAGTCCCTGGCAAGGATTATTTCCTTGTTGGTGCCTTCCGAGACGTCATATTTGGTGAACAGGCCGATATAGCTTGCATCGGGCCCTTCGTTGTTATAGATGGCATATCCGCTGGAGGCGATGAACTTGTCGGCTGCATCGGCGGCCTGCTCCAGATAATAGGTGTAAGGCTTTGCATCGGCCGGAAGGGTCTGAAGCGTGACATCGCCGGCGTGATATTTCCGGAACGTCCCTTCAAACAGGCAGAAGCGGGACTTGAAGGCAAGGGCCGTCCATTTGGTTACGCGGTAGTCGGAATGCGCGGAAGGAAGATGGGCGATGGCGTAGTCGATATCCTCGATCATCTTCTGCATCACATAGTCGCGGCTGTCACGGGCCTTGTACAGTTCCGGATCGTCGGAACCAAGGGTGTGGTCGTACCACGGGACGTCTCCGTATTTCTTCACTTTCTCGAAGTAGAAGTATGCGCGGAAGAAGCGCACGAGGCCGATATATTGATTGCGCAGTTCCTCGTCCTTGCAGTTGTCGCAGTACTCCAGGAACGTGTTGATCCTTCGGAGTGCGGTCCATGACCAGCCGGCGTCGCCTGAGTTGATGGTGCGGGCGCCGCGGATTTCATCGTCAAGGTCCCTGCCGACGCAGGCGTCGCTCTGTCCGCCGCTGAAGAATCCGCTGGGGAACATGGTGTACAGGGCGTTCGTATAAGAGCGCATTTCGGTTTCGTTCGACAGGAATGTCTCAGGGGAGAGTTTGTCCTGAGGGAACCTGTCCAGCAAGCCTTCGCAGGATGAAAGAAGCAGCGAAGCACCCAATATCAATGATAAATATTTAATCGCTTTCATAGTCGTTCATCTTTAGAAGTTAACGTCGATACCGAACATGAATGTCTTTTGCCAGGGGTAGATAGGCAACTTGCCGGTTGTCTTGGCCGCGGCTTCAGGGTCCATGTAGTCGCAGTGGAATCCCGGGGCGATGTATGCCAGGTTCTCGCCGGAGAAGTATACGCGGACCGACTCGATTTTCACCTTCTTCGTAATTGTTTCAGGAAGGGTGTATCCCACTGTGAGATTCTTCAGACGGCAGTATCCCAGATTCTGGAGGTACCTGTCGTTCACTGTGGTAAGTTCACGGTTTGCACCGACGCCGGCCACATATGCGCGGGGGCGCGGGAAGTATGCATTGGGATTATCTTCCGACCAGCACCTGTCAAGGAAGTCTTTCTGGATCCATGATGAGAAAGGACGTGCGTAGGGCCCCCAGAAATAACGGGCATCCGTGCTGGGATACCAGTCCTGTCGGCCTACGCCCTGAATGAACATGGAGAAATCCACGCCGGCCCAGGTGAATCCGAATGTGGCACCGTACTGATAGCGAGGCTGGGAATTGCCGATAACCTTGCGGTCGCCGGGCTTGTCCACGGTATTGGCGCCCTGGCCGATTACGCCGTCGCCGTCAAGGTCCACGTATTTAAGGTCGCCGGCCTTGAGGCCGAGGTCGCCGCCGTTGGAACTGTAGATGATGGAGCAAACAGGCGATTGGTCTACGGGATAGTTCGCAGCTTCTTCGTCAGATGCAAAAAAGCCGTCGGTGGTATATCCCCAGATTTCGCCGTAGCGCATGCCTTCGTAGTAGGTGGAAAGGCTCTTTGTGGGGTTGTCGAATTTGGTAATAAAGCCGATGAAGTCGTTGAATGTCCCGGTTACGCTGTAGTCGAAGGGCTTTCCGAGAAGCATGAAACGGTTCTTGTATGAGATGGCCAGTTCATAGCCCATGGTGCGGAGGTCGGCGTTGTTGGTCTTGGGGGCCGATGCTCCGTATGTGGCAGGCAGAGCCTTGCCGGTGGTGAGCATATTCTTGGTGTCCCTGATATAGGCCTCTCCGGTGAATGTGATCTTGTTGTCCAGGAAAGCCATATCTACGCCCACGTTCTTCTGGATGACTGTTTCCCATGTGAGGTTGGAGGCGACGGGATCGCCGAAGGTGGCGGTGCCGGATTTGTCTCCGCCAAACAGGTAGCTCTGGGTGCCCAGGGAAACCGAACGGATATAATCATAGTAACCTACCTGCTGGTTGCCCAGGCTGCCGTACGAGAAGCGGAGCTTGAAGTCGTTCCACCAGCTCTTAAGCGGGGCGAAGAACGGCTCTTCGGATACCCTCCATCCCAGGGAACCGGAAGGGAAGAATCCGAAGCGCTGTCCCCTGGGGAAACGGGAAGAGCCGTCGTAGCGGCCACTCAACTCCAGGAGGTACTTGCCGTTGTAGTCGTAGTTCAGACGGCCGAAGAAGCCCATCAGGGCATATTCGCTCTGGCCGCCCGAAGTGTTGGTCCTCTTGTTGCCGTCTTCATCGGCACTCACAAGATTCTGGTCGTTCAGTTCCACCGACATAAGGTCGTAGCCGATCGCGGTGAGTTTCTTGTGATAGTAGGATTCGTACTGTCCGCCGGCCATGGCCTTGACGTTGTGGGCGCCGGCGAACGTGTTGGTATAAGTGGCAAACACATTCACGGAGTGCATGTCGATTGTCTGTACCGCCTCGGTGAGTTTGTCTTCGTTGTCGCCGGTGGTGAGAACCTCGGTCTTGCCGGGAGTCTTGGAAGCGAATTCGCCGTTCACAGAACGGTGCAGGCTGGAATATGTGTTATAGGAATAGCTGTAGTTGCCCTTGATTTCCAGCTGCTTGAAAGGCTTGAGGGTTACCTCCGTGGTGTTGGTGAGGTTGCTCGTCCTATTCCAGTTCACGAAGTTCTCGTTGGCCAGGTTGCCCAGGATGGACTGTCCGCCTCCGCCATAGTTGGTCTGATAGAGATAGTATCCGTCGGGTGTTATTGGCGTGAGGAATGAGAAATAGCCTGCAGTACACTTATAGAAGGTGTCGTCCATGTCGCTCAGGCCCGGATAGGTGTACTTGGATGAATAGAATGCGGTGTTGTTGCTGATATTCATCCAGGGCGTTACATCGAATGCGATGCGTGAACGGAGGTTGTACTTCTTGTACATATCGGGATTCTGGCGGAAAATACCCTGCTCCTGGTTGTAGTTGGCCGACAGGAAGTATTTGACGCTCTTTGTGCCGCCGCGGAACGAGATGTTGTGGTTCTGCGTGGGCTTGGTGTCGTTGAAGAAGTAGTGCCACCAGTCCGTGTTGGCGTAATACTTATACTGGTTCTGATCGAAGACAACCCAGGGGCGGGCCGGATTCTCCACGACGTCGTTTCGGCGCTGCCACAGTTCATACAGGTCGTCGTCGTCGTAAAGTATCTGCTGCTTGCCGCTGAATGCCGCCATGAACAGGTTGGGAACGTATACTGAATAATATCCCCTTGTTTCCCAGTCCGTTGAGGTGGTGGGGGAGGAGAAGCCCAGCCGTCCGCTGTAGCTCACATGCGCCTGTCCTTCATTGTCTCCGCCCGATTTGGTGGTGACCAGCACTACGCCGAATGCGGCCTTGGCGCCGTAGACGGCTGCCGATGAGGCATCCTTCAGGACGGAGATGCTTTCCACATCGTTGGGGTTAACCCTGTCCAGGGAGCCCACTACGCCATCGACCAGAACAAGGGGAGCGCCCCCCGAGTTGATGGAGTTCCAACCGCGGATATTCAGGGAAACTCCCTCGCCGGGACGTCCTGATGCCGCCGTTACCGTAAGGCCAGGAACGGTACCCTGGAGGATACTGCCCAGGTTTGCATTTGAACGGTTGCCGATTGCCGCGGAATTCACCACCGAGACTGCGCCGGTGAGGTTCTCCTTCTTCTGGACGCCGTAGCCCACGACCACGACGTCTTCAAGGAAATGGGCGTCGTCTTCCAGGGTGACGTTAATCACGCTGCGTCCGCGGACGGCAGTTTCCACAGTCTGGTAGCCCATGTACGAGAATACCAGGGTGGCGTTGCTGTCGGTCTTGAG
>JAGAAY010000010.1 GCA_017615065.1 Bacteroidales bacterium
CAGCGCATTGTTAAAACGGGGTGTTGCAATTTGCTACACCCCGTTTTCATATCTCGTTGTGTATCAATGATATCCATTTTACGGACCGATTAACTGTCCGTCGATGAGACTTTTGCCTGACAGGAGAAGAAGGTTGATATCCGGGGACGTGTCCACCCCCGGACACGGGCAGGGGGAGGGGCCCGCAAGATACAAGTTCCGGCTTGCCGGGACGCAGTAGATTGTGGGAGGGGCCGAAGCGAAGCGGAGTTCCCCGGATATCAACCTTCTTCTCCAAGACAAAAGTCGTTTTTAGGGAGTCGCGTGTGCGCGGATGTGCGGAAATATTCGTATATTTGTGAGTTTATTGGATAAGTATGATTCCACAGGAGACGGTTAACGAGATATTGGACGCGGCCCGGATTGAGGAGGTTGTGGGGGATTTCGTGCAGCTGAAGCGGCGCGGGTCAAGTTATGTTGCGTGCTGTCCGTTCCATAATGAGAAGACGCCGTCGTTCTATGTGACGCCTTCGAGGGGCATTTTCAAGTGCTTTGGATGCGGAAAGGCGGGGTCGGCAGTGGGGTTCCTGATGGAATTCGAGCATATGAGCTACGTTGAGGCTCTGAAGTGGCTTGCAAACAAGTATCACATTACGGTTCAGGAGAAGGAGGAGAGTGCGGAGGACATTGCCGCAAGGCAGCACAGCGAGAGTTTGCATCTGGTGTCGGATTTCGCATTCAATTTCTTTAAGGAGCAGCTCAAGACGGAAGAGGGCCGCACTATCGGATATCAGTACTTCCGCAGCAGGGGACTGCTGGACGAGACTATTGAGGAGTTCGGCCTGGGATGGGCCCCGAAGGCGAAGGATGTGTTCACGGAGACCGCGCTGAAAGCGGGCTACAAGAAGGAATACATGGTGGAGACGGGGCTTTGTGCGGAGTGGGAAGACGGAACCGTTCACGACCGTTTCTTCGACAGGGTGATGTTCCCCATCCATTCCCGCAGCGGCAGGGTGGTGGCTTTCGGAGGCAGGACGCTTCTGAGCACCAAGACGGAGAAGATTGCCAAGTACGTAAATTCCAAGGAATCGGAAATATATGTGAAGTCGCGTACCCTGTACGGGCTTTATCAGGGCCGCAAGGCCATCGGCGATGCCGACAAATGCTATCTGCTGGAAGGCTATCTGGACGTTCTTTCCATGTACCAGCTGGGTATCAGGAACGTGGTGGCATCCTGCGGAACATCGCTTACGGAGGAGCAGGTGCAGGTGATAAAGCGCTTTACGGAGAATGTGACCGTAATGTACGATGGCGACAGCGCAGGCCTTCATGCTGCGGTGCGTGCCGTAGGGCTTATTCTTAAGGCAGGCCTCAATGCGCGTGTGGTATTCCTCCCGGACGGCGACGACCCGGATTCGTATGCGCGCAAGCACAGCCTGGAGGAGGTGAAGGACTACATCGACAAGAATGAAAAGGACGGCGTGGTATTCAAGACCGACCTTTTAATGGCCGATGCCGGAGACGACCCCCTCCGCCGTGCCGGAACCATCAACGAGATTGCCGATACGATTGCCGACATTCCCGATGCCGTGAAGCGTCAGGTTTATGTGGATATGCTGTCGGCCAGGTTCAAGGTGGATGCCGATGTGCTCTTTGCGCGCATCCGCAATACCAGGCGCAAGACCGTGAATGAGGTGCCGCGCAGGGACAGCGCTCCCGAAGTGCCGCCGGAAGTGAGGACATCCGTGCCGTACACTCCGGTGCCCACGGAGCTCCAGCCGCTTGAAGACAATGCCGTCCTGGCACCGTCGGAGCGGGAAATCCTGGGATTCATCCTCACCGACGGGACAACCCACATGGAGTTTGAAGCGGATTCGGACTTCTATGCCGGGGACGATCCCCAGAGCGTGGCGGAATTCATAGATTCGGCCCTTGCCGCCGATAACATTGTATTTGCAAATACCGCCTACAGGGATACGTACGATGCATATTTCCGCCTGTACGATGCCGGCGAGTCGCAGGATGCAATAGTCCGCGACCTGGTGAACAGCCCGGACCGCCGCATCGCCACGGTGGCCACGCACCTTTCCATGGAAAAGTACATGCTCTCGGTGAGTTCCTTCGCAAGAAGTCTCACCTCCAGGGGATCGTGGCTGGTGCAGTATGTGCCCAGGGCGATACTGGCGTATCATGAGAAAAGGCTGCAGGAGCGTTTCCAGGAGCTCACGAAGAAGCTCGCCGTTGCAACCCCTGAACAGCAGAAACAGATTATGGAAGAAATGAACCGTGTGAGCGAGGCAAGAAGGAAAGTGAACATCAAGCTCGGACGGGAAAAACAAAAACAGAGATATGGAGAATAAACACAAGAGAACCCTGGTAACCTGCGCGCTGCCTTATGCGAACGGACCGGTGCACATCGGCCACCTTGCCGGTGCATATATTCCCGGAGACATTTACGTGCGTTATCTGCGCATGCGCGGGGAGGATGTCCTGTTCGTGTGCGGAAGCGATGAGCACGGCGTGCCCATCACCATCAAGGCAAAGGATCAGGGCGTGACACCCCAGGATATAGTGGACAAATATCATAAGGTGATGAAGGACGCGTTCACGCGCCTGGGAATCAACTTCGACATTTATTCACGTACATCGTCCAAGGTGCATGAGGAGAATGCGTCGGAGTTCTTCCGCAAGCTGTATGACCAGGGCGATTTCATCACCAAAGAGAGCGAGCAGCTGTACGATGAAGAGGCGAAAATGTTCCTTACAGACCGCCTCATCGAGGGTATCTGCCCCAAGTGCGGCAATCCCCACGCCTATGGTGACCAGTGCGAGAAATGCGGCTCCACGCTCAGCCCCGACGAGCTTCTGGAACCCAAATCCAGGCTCAGCGGCAGCGCTCCCGTGAAGAAGAAGACCACCCACTGGTATCTCCCTCTGGACAAGTACGAGCCCTGGCTCCGCGACTGGATCCTGGAGCAGCACAAGGAGTGGAAGACCAACGTTTACGGCCAGTGCAAGAGCTGGCTGGACGGCGGCCTGCAGCCCCGTGCCG
>JAGAAY010000087.1 GCA_017615065.1 Bacteroidales bacterium
CCTGCCCATCATCGAATCTTCCAAGAGCAGAATTCAGGAGGCCGAACCACTGTACGTGCTTAAGAATGTCAACTGGGGCTGGAAAAAGATTGGCGACGGAATTGAATCCGCCTACTCGCAGGTGAAGGTTTTCGGAAGCGTGCAAAGCATCTCGCTCGTGCGCTTCTCACTGCAAAACCATTCCGTATCTATTGTTGAATCCGACGGCCCCGATGCCGCCATAACCAGCCGCTTCGGCGAAGACAACCAGGCCCTGGCAGCCATCAACGGCAGTTATTTCGACAAACAGGTGATGCCGGCAACATTCGTGAAGGACGAAGGCCGCGTGCTCTCCACCTCAACCGGCGACGGCTTCGCCCGCAGCAACGGCATGTTCAGGATCAAGGACCGCAAAGGCCACAAGGTGGATATCCTCGGCATCGACTCCCTCACCATCGGCAAGTCGGCAAGGGGCTGGCGCGAAGCCATCGTCTCAGGGCCGGTCCTGCTGGAAGACGGCAAAACAATTGCCTATCCTGACGACGGCACCCGCTACTTCCGCAAGTTCTACGCAACCCGTCATCCCCGCACGCTCCTGGGCTACACTGCCGATGGCTGGCTCTACTTCATGGTCGTGGACGGCCGCTTCCCCGGCCAGGCCGACGGCATGACCATCGACGAGCTCCAGACCCTCTGCCGCGCCCTCGGCCTCTACGAAGCCATCAACCTTGACGGCGGCGGCTCCTCCACCCTCTGGACCCGCGACTCCGGCGTCCTCAACCACCCCTACGACAACAAGCTCTTCGACCACGCCGGCGAACGCACCGTTCCCAACACCATTATCGTGAAGTAGTAGCCCGGCGCCTGGCGGCTAAGTAACTGACACATAGCGAGTTAATTGTTTGCCGGTGCAAAATTATTTGCACCGGCAAACATGTAAAACATTGTATATCAGCGAGTTGTCCGCCAGCGATTTGACGCGAGAAAAGCGCTTTCTGTGGTGCTTACTGTGGCCGAAGGTACGTTGACGAGCACCTTCGGCTACGTTTTGCGGCCCGAGGATGGGGGTTAGAGGAAAAATTGCTATATTTGTTAGTGTAAAGTACTCGAAAAATGAGCAAACGATTCTTTCTGACTCTCGCTGCGCTGATAGCAGGCGTAATTGCGTGGGCACAGCCGCAGGAAGGCGGCCCCTGGACAAAAACCTTCATCAATGACGGTATCACTTATTATGAGTTCCGCGGAGTGGACGAGATTTCGGGCGCGCCGCAGGAGATATTCATAATCGACTGGGATATGTCCAATACGCATTATGCGCTTCGGTACACATGGACGCCGGAAATGACTGTTACTTCATCGGTTTTCCGCAGGGAGAATGCAGTTGTGGCGCTGAATGCGGCGTACGAGCCGGAGTCCACTGTGCTTAAGATCGGCGGGCATATGTATTCCTGCATGCCCAATGACTCCGTGATGACAACCCCGGTGCCCAACTGGAAGAGCGAGGCTGCTGTTTATGTCGATGCCGAAGGCCATCACCCTGTCATCGCCTTTGACGGCAAGGGAAGGAGCATTGCCCAGCAGAGGGAGTTCTATGGATCATCGGCATGGGATAATATCTTCACAAGCGCGCCGATGCTCATCGACGATTTTGAGCCGGTGGGGGCGTTCTTCGTGGACAGTACCCTTACGGCGGAGCAGCTCAAGGCGTACAATTATGAGGATCCAATCCGGCATCAGGGCGTGCGCCATCCCCGTACCGCCGTTGCGATAACAAAGGACAATCACTTCCTGATGTTCGCGGTGGACGGGCGCAAGAAGGGAATCAGCGAGGGGATGTCGGCAAGGGAGCTCACCAGGTTTATCGAGCATCACTTCCATCCGCAGTATGCGCTGAATATGGACGGCGGCGGATCCACTACAATGTGCGTCCGCGGCCAGGGGGATCCCCAGACCCATGTGGTGAACTATCCCACGGGCAACAAGAAGCACGACCATGCCGGGGAGCGGAAACTCTTCTCGCATTTCGTGATTGTGGAGGTACCGCAGAATCCCCGTCTGGATGTGCGTGAGGAGGTGCTGAACGACTGGAACAAGTGCTCCGGCCTGGACTGCGTGTACGATATGTCGCCCAAGGCATCGACCCCTGCCCCCAAGGGCTATGAGGCCACTTATGTGAGTCACTACGGCCGTCATGGCTCCCGTTACGCATACACAAAGAGGGCATATACCGTTCTTCTGGATATGCTGCGCGAGGGCGCGGATGCGGAGAACCTTACTCCATATGGCGTTGAACTGCTGAGCCGCCTGTCGGAGTTCTGGGACTTTGCGGAATACCGTGTGGGCGATCTTACGCCACTGGGCTGGGAACAGCATCAGTACATCGCGGAGACCATGGTGAAATCATTCCCCAAGGCGTTCGGCAAGGGGTGCGTGGTGGATGCGGCGTCATCGGCATCGACCAGATCCATCGTGAGCATGGCTTCGTTTATATCGGCAATTTCGCGCGTGTCTCCCAAGTCCGAGGTGTACGCGCACCAGAGCATGATGGACATTCAGGCAACAAGGCCCAACCAGGGCGGTGAAAACCCGTTCCGCTATCAGGGTCCGGAGGCGGTTTTCCCCTATGCGGAGAGTTCCGAGGAATTCTTCCTGCGCCGTTTCCCCAATTACAACGACGTGCTGGAGCGCATGTTCAAGGACCCCGTGAAAGCGGTTGGCAGCAGGGCGCTTTATGAGAAGATCTTCTTCAACCTGTACATGTTCGTGGCGGGGATGAACAGCCTCCCGGAGGACGTGCGTTTCGATGTAAGCCCGCTGCTCACCCCGGAGGAATACGCCGTGCTGTGGGAGTGCGACAACTACGAACGTCTGCGCGAGTACATCAAGTACCGCACATCCTGCTCGTCGATTGTCCAGGATGTTATAGACAAGGCCGATGAGCGCCTTTCCGAAGGCAGTCGCGGTGCCGATCTCCGCTTCGGCCACGACCACGTTGTGATGGCCCTGCTGATGGTCATGGACGTGGACGACTTCGCCAAATACCCCTCCACCCCTGACGATCTGGTGTACGTGTTCCAGACCTTCCGTTCCTGCATGGCCACCAACCTGCAGTTCGTGTTCTACACTCCCAAGAAGTGCAAGGGCGATGCAGAACCGCTGGTGAAACTTCTGTTCAACGGGGAAGAAGTGCGTTTTGGCTCACTGGAGCCTTATGACGGCCCCTACTACAAGTGGAGCGAGCTCCGTGCGTATCTGCAGGAGCGCATTGCGATATATGTGGATTAGTTTCTGGCGGACAAATCGCTGATATACAATGTTTTACATGTTTGCCGGTGCAAAATTATTTGCACCGGCAAACAATAAACTCGCTGTGTATCAGAAAGTTAAGCGCCAGAACCCAGCCGCAGGAAACTGTACCCGAAGCGTTTGCAGGCGGCGCGTTCAAGTTCTTCGCGGTCGTCGGGATGGGCGATGGAGATGAGCAGCTTGGCGCGCTCTGCGAGGCTCTTGCCGCGCAGGTACACGATGCCGTACTCCGTGGCCACGTACTGCGTCTGGAAACGCGTGGTCACCACCCCGGCCCCGGGCGTCAAAGTGGGCACAATCTTGGCCTTGCCCTTGGCGGTACGTGAGGGCAGCGCAATAAAGGTGCGGCCTCCTTCAGAAAGCGAGCACCCGTACATGAAGTCATGCTGCCCGCCCACGCTGGAGAACACCATCTCGCCTATGGAATCGGCACATATCTGCCCCGTCAGATCCACCTCAATCGCGGAATTAATGGCGCACGCCCGCGGGTTCTGTGCAATAAGGAACGGATCATTCGTATAGGCAACATCGAAGAACTCCATGGTGTGGTTATGGTCGATATACTCGTACATCTCCTTGGAGCCGATGGCCAGAGCCGCAACGCTCACCCCGGGCCGCACCTTCTTAAGGGAATTGTCGATGACGCCTTCCTTCATCAGCCGTATCACGCCATCCGTCATCGCCTCCGTGTGCAGCCCCAGGTGCTGATGATGCTTGATCCCGTTCAAAACCGCATTGGGAATACCTCCAACGCCGATCTGCAGGCATGCACCGTCCGGAATCTGCGACGCCACATTAGCGCCGATAGCCGCCTCGATGGGCGTGGGCTCGCCAAACGTCATCGCAAACGGAGCCACATCGCACAGCACGGCTGCCGATATCTTGCTCTCGTGAATGAGACAGTCGCCATATAAATAAGGTATGTTGGGGCTCACCTCGGCAATCACCACCCGGGCCACTTCAGCGGCGGCCACGGCGATATCGGCCGATATGCCAAAACTGCAGTATCCGTTCTCGTCCGGCATGGAGCAGACGATGAACGCCACGTCCACGGGGAACTCCCCGCGGCGGAACATCCCGGGCACCTCGCCCAGGAATGCAGGCGTCATCGACCCGTAACCGGCGGCCACGTGCGCACGCTGGTCGGCACTGATAAAAATGCTGTTCACCAGGAAAGAATCCTTGTACTCCGGCTTGCAGAACGGCGCCGGATCCTTATGTACGTTAAAGCCGGAGGTAATGGTAACATCACGGAGCTCCGCATGCCTGCGGGCAAGTGCCTCCTGAAGAAGCACAGGCACTGAAGCCCCGCCCTGGCAGGCGATGGTATCGCCGCTGCGCACCAGCTTCACGGCTTCATCGGCAGAAACAAATTTCATTACGATACTAATTTGACGAAAAGTTTCAGGTTGCGGTCCAGACGCTCGAAGTCATCATCGTCCAAAAGCCTGGACACGCATACGCGTATGCCGCACTGGCCGCTTCCGGTGGTATTAAGAGGAATGGCGATGATGCCGCAGCGCAGCAGACCTTCCAGCAGTTCCTTATTGCTCAGGGACTTGTACTCCACGGTATAGAAGAAGCCGTCGGAAATGGTCTGCTCCATATCCTTGTCGTACACCAGATGGAAGCCGTTGGCATCGAAGATTTCGCGGCTGCGATGAGCCCGGAAGCCGTAATTACGCAGCTCCTTCACAAAGTTGTACCGGCCTTCCACAGCCGCCTCCATCATTGCCGAGAACGCGTACTGCGCGGAATGCGACGCACCGGAAGTATTCACGTACAGGTAGTTAAGAATGAAATTGTCGCCGAAGCGCGCAATCCCCCACTTCTCCTTAAGCGCCGGATACTCCCTCTGGTACAGTTTGTCGGAAATGCACGCGATTGCAATCCTCTCTCCGGCATAACTGAATATCTTTGAGGCCGATAACAGAATCACGTAATTGTCCGTATACCTTGCCACGGTGCTCTGGAACGGCGGCTGGAACGGCACCGACATATCCTTGCGGAAGTCCATGCACAGATAAGCCATATCCTCCAGCACAATCACGTCGTACTCCGTTGCCAGAGAGCCGATGGTCTCCAGTTCCTCCTCGGTCAAACAAATCCACGCCGGGTTGTTGGGATTGGAGTACAGGATTGCGGCGATGTTGCCCTGCTTGAAGTAGCTCTCCAGCTTGGGACGCAGCTTCTCCGCCCTGAACTCGTAGATGTCGAAGAAAATATTCTTGATTCCAAGGATGTCCGGCTGCCTTCCGTGGGCCGAAAAACCGGGGCAGATGTACAGGATGGTATCCTTCTCCGGGTGCAGCTGCGAGCATTCCAGGATGCTGGTCATACTCCCCTGCATCGACCCCACCGTAGGGACAATCCCCTTGGGATCTATATCTATGTTGATGAAGGCCTTAACGAACCTCGAGGCATTCTTCTTCAGCTCCGGAATGCCCTGAACCGAGGGATAGACCGACGGAATGCCGCTGTCCAGCGCCTTTTTCTGAGCCTCTATGCCGATGGGGCAGGCCGGAATTCCCGGCACGCCGAACTCCAGGTGGCAGAACTTCTCTCCGCTCTTTTCCTCCATTGCCGATCCCACCAGCGAGCACTGGCGTATGGTGGTGCGGGAGATGTCTTCAATGCCCATCTCCTGAAGGATTCCGTCAAGGACCTGTTTAGATACGGGTTTATCCATAATGCTAACGTTTTTCCCTTGCCATTGCAAGACCGGCGTCGAAGGCCTTCAGGTTCGTTGCCACCACATCGTCGCCCTTGCGGCCGAACACGCGGCGGATACCGTCGCGGAGCTTATCGGCATCCAGAATATCCAGCACTGCCGCAACTGCTCCCAGGAGCACCATATTTGCGCTGCGGGGCGACAGGATTTCCTTTGCCACGGCATCCACGTCGATGGCTATGACACGCGGATACTTCGCCAGCTCAGCCTCCACTGCCGACATCTCCGGATAATTGGGAATGTTCACGAAAGGCGTTGTGTTGGTGATGATCCATCCTTTGTCCTTAGACAGGAACGGGACATAGCGCAGCGCCTCCATCGGCTCCAGCGACACTATCACATCGGCCCCTCCCCTGGGGATGAGGTCGCTGCTGATGGGATCCGAGCTGAGCCTCAGGTTGGACTGGACGTCGCCGCCTCGCTGGCTCATGCCGTGAACCTCCGCCTGCTTCAGGTGAAGCCCCTGTTCCAGGGCCGCGGAACCTATGACTGTTGCGATGGAGAGGATGCCTTGCCCTCCCACACCGGCTAAAATTATATCCTGTTTCATTTCTTAGCCTCCTTTGCGTGACGTCTTGCGGTTTGTATGCACTCGCGGCGGCAGACGATCACCGACACGCCGTGATACTCGATTTCCTCCCGGATTACCTTTTCCATATCGGGATAGTTCTTGGGCAGAGGGACGATGGTGCGGATGTGCTCCTTCTCAACACCCAGGCCCTCGCAGATAGCCTCGATCCTGCCCGTTCCGGCCGAATCCTGGCCGCCCGTCATGGCCGTTGTGAGGTTGTCCGATATGCACAGCACCACATCGGCCTTGCCGTTCACTGCGTCAAGCAGGCC
>JAGAAY010000088.1 GCA_017615065.1 Bacteroidales bacterium
AGAGTAGGATCCTGCGACGGACGGCCGGCCCGGCGGACGGGACTTGGCGGGGGCTGCGACGGGGGCCGCTGCGGGGGTACCGGCGGGGGCGAGTTTCCAGATCTGGAGGTCGTTGTACCACCTGCCGGAATACTCGCGGCTCTTAAGGTTGAAGGAAACCTTCACCTTGTCGCCTGCCGCATACTTTGCAAGATCCTGCACTTTGTCCTGTCCCCATGCCGTGAAACAGGCCTGGGAGGTAAAGTTGCCGTCCGGGAATTCCAGTACGAACTCCTGCTTTGCCCATGGGCCGCGGGCACTCTGGCCCTGCTGCACAGGCAGAAGCTGCTTTATTGTTCCTTCGATTTCGAGGGCCATGGATTACTTCTTCTTAGCGGGAGCTGCCTCCTCCACGACGGGTTCCACGTAAGGCTTCACGTCAAGGATTTCAACCTCGAACTTGAGAGTGGAGTTGGGCTCGATACCGTAGTTGCCGCGCTCGCCATAAGCAAGTTCACCGGGGATTACGAGTTCGATCTTGCCACCCTTGCCGACGAGCTGCATACCTTCGCCCCAGCCCTTGATAACGCCGTTCAGCGGGAAGGTTGCCTCGTCACGGCTGTCGAATTCGCTGCCGTCGATGCGGGTGCCAACGTACTTCACGACCACAGTGTCCTGCAGGGAAGTTGCACGGAGCATCTCACCTTCTTCGATAATCTTGTATGCGATACCGCTCTCGGTAACCTGAACGCCTTCACCCTGCATATATCCTTCGATGAAAGCTTTGCCTTTCTCGTCGTTGAGGGCCATTTTGTACTCGTTCATCTTCCTGAGGTGCTCGTTGATCACGCGGTCGCTCTCCACGGGGCTGATGCGGAACTGATCCAGATATGTGGAATCCTGAGGGTCACCCTTGGGGTTGGCGGCCTTCTTCATACCGGCAAGAATCTGGGTGTAGTTGAGTTTGCCGAATCCGTAGTTGTTGATCATGCTGCCGAAATACACACCGAGCAGATAGCTGGTGGAGTCGATCTCGGAATTGGTAGGGAGCATGGCGCGAACCTCTTTGCTTCCCTCGGGAGCATTCCCGCAAGACGCCATGACAGCCGCTGCGACTGCGATGACGATGAGTTTGGAAATCTTCATGATGTTATAACTTGTTTTAAACGTTTTCATTTTCGCCATACCCCGGCGGGGTAAAAAGCGGGCAAATTTACTCATTTTTCATTAAAATGCCGAATTTATTTTAGAATATCTTTTCGCAGCTTGTTTTTTATCAGTTTTTTTGCTAAATTGGGGAGCAAAACAGTTTGGACGCAATGGCCATCGAGACTTCCCAGTTACGCTCCTGCTTGAAAGAGTTCTTCGGTTACGACGCTTTCAAGGGGGACCAGTTGAGCATCATCCAGCATCTTGTGGAAGGAAACAACGCCTTCGTACTGATGCCCACGGGAGGGGGCAAATCCCTATGCTATCAGCTCCCCGCCATGGTCATGAAGGGAACCGCCATTGTGATTTCACCCCTCATCGCCCTCATGAAGAACCAGGTGGATGCCATCCGCGGCTTTGTGTCCGGGAACGACGGCATCGCCCACTTCCTCAACTCATCCCTCTCCAGGGCCCAGATTGCCGAAGTGAGGGCCGATCTGTTGTCCGGCGTTACAAAACTCCTGTACGTCGCGCCGGAATCCCTTACCAAGGACGAGAACATCGCCCTCCTCAAGGAAATCCACATTTCATTCTATGCCGTGGACGAGGCCCACTGCATATCGGAATGGGGGCATGATTTCCGTCCGGAGTACCGCAAGATCCGGTCGATAATCGAAGAAATCCAGCCGGCGCCCGTAATCGCGCTCACCGCTACCGCCACGCCTAAGGTTCAGAGTGATATTCTCAAGAACCTCCGCATCCAGGACGCCAAAGTGTTCAAATCGTCCTTCAACCGCCCCAACCTGTACTACGAAATAAGGGACAAGGTGGAGCCGGAAAAGGATATAATCAAATTCATCCGCCAGAATCCCGGCAAGTCGGGCATCATTTACTGCCTTAGCCGAAAAAAGGTGGAAGAACTGGCCCAGGTGCTGTGCATCAACGGCATCAGCGCACTCCCCTATCACGCCGGTCTGGATGCAAAAACCCGTGCGGAGAACCAGGACAAGTTCCTCATGGAGGAAATCCGCGTAATCGTCGCCACCATCGCCTTCGGCATGGGCATCGACAAACCGGATGTCCGTTTCGTCATACACTACGACATTCCAAAGAGCATCGAGGGCTATTATCAGGAAACCGGGCGAGCAGGAAGGGACGGCCAGGAAGGCATCTGCATAACATATTACAGTTACAAGGATATCCAGAAACTGGAAAAATTCATGCAGGGGAAGCCCGTGGCGGAACAGGAAATCGGCAAACAGCTCCTCAGCGAAACCGTGGCCTATGCAGAGTCCAGCCAGTGCCGCAGAAAACTGCTGCTCAGCTACTTCGGGGAAGATTATCCCCAGGACAACTGCGGAAGCTGCGACAACTGCCTGCACCCCAAGACCAGCTTTGACGGCAGGGAGGAAATGTGCCTTGTGATAGAACTTGTGGAAAGCCTCCCGGAACACTTCAAGCTGGAACATCTTTCCAGCATCCTCGCCGGAGAGGACAATGCGATGATAAAGTCCTACAAGCACGACCAGCTGGAACTTTTCGGCGCCGGTAAAGACCATACCACACGCTTCTGGGCGGCGGTTATCCACCAGGGCCTCATCCTACATTACCTGGACAAGGACATAGAGAACTACGGTCTCATATCGGCAACCGACGCCGGCCTGGAATTCTACCTCCACCCCACCGAGCTCCCCCTCGTGGAAGACCGCAGCTTCTCTGACGGCGACAGCTCCGACGACGACGATATCCCGGACACCGCATACAACGGCGGAGGAGGAGACCCGGTGCTGCTTTCAATGCTCAAAGACCTGCGCAAGGACGTCGCCCGCAAGCGCGGCGTGCAGCCCTGGATCGTCTTCTCTGATCCGGCGCTGGAAGACATGTCCATCCTCTACCCCATCACCCTTGAAGAGCTTCGTTCCTGCCAGGGCGTGGGAGAAGGCAAGGCCAAAAAGTTCGGCCAGGAATTCATCGAACTGATAGCCCGTTATGTCGATGAAAACGAGATTCTCCGCCCGGACGATTTTGTCATAAAATCGGTCTCCAGCAAGTCCGGTAACAAGGTTTTCATCATCCAAAGCATCGACCGCAAACTCCCTCTTGAAGATATTGCCGATGCCAAAGGGCTGTCGATGGACGAGCTCCTCAGCGAAATCGAAGGCATCGTGGCCACCGGCACAAAACTCAACCTGGACTACTACATCAGCCAGCAGCTGGACGATGACGTGGTGGAGGAAATCTACGACTGGTTCCGCAGCGAAGCGGAATCTGATTCCCTTGAAGATGCCATCAGTGCACTTGAAGGGGATTATGAAGAGATGGAAATCAGGCTGGTGCGCATCAAATTCCTGTGCGAGGTAGCCAATTGATGTCGGCATCGCGGCGCCACCAGGTCATCTGGCGCTTTGCATAATGACGCGTATTGCGCTGGATAAGGCGAACGGCCTCGTCCAGCGTTGTTTTTCCGTCAAGATAATCGAAGAGCTCCTTATACCCCACAGTCTGAAGGGCCGGGCAGTTCCGGTATGGCAACAGACTGCGAACCTCTTCCAGCAAACCGCGGTCCATCATGTCCAGGACTCTCCGGTCGATGCGCGCATAAAGTTCCTCCCGCGGCAATGTGAGCCCGGTTTTCACGATTTCAAAATCCCGGGACTTGGTATTGCGCGACTTGAATGAGGAAAACGGCTTTCCGGTGAACAGGCACACTTCCAGCGCCCGGACTACTCTCTGCCCGTTGGAAAGGTCGATTTCATCGGCCGTCTCCGGATCCAGCTCACGGAGCTGCTCCGCCAGCACCTCCACTCCCTCGGTTTCCAGGCATTCCATAAGCTGCTCCCGATACTGGGGAGGGACGTCGGGAAAACAGTCCAGGCCGTAGCAGAATGCGTCGATATACAGCATCGACCCGCCCGTCATTATCAGCGTCTCATGGCCATCGGCAAAGAGTTTTTCCACAAGTTCCATGGCATCCAGCTCGTATTTTCCGGCGGTGTAGACGGCATCGACAGGGAGCGTCTGGATGAAATAGTGCTTCACCGCGGCGAGTTCCTCCTTCGAGGGCACGGCGGTGCCGATGGTCATACCTTTATATAATTGTCTGGAATCGCAGTTGATGATGGGACAGCCGTACTGCAGCGCCTTTTCTATACTGTAGGCGGTTTTACCGGCCGCAGTGGGGCCCAGGATAATCTCTACACGCCTCACTACTCGTTTTCGTCGTAGATTTCCTTGCCGTCCTCATCGTCATCGGCCTCTTCTTCCTCTTCCAGATCCTCCTCGTCGTCGAAGTCTTCATCGTCCTCCAGGCCGGGGATTCCCTCTCCGGGCAGATGGCGCTGATGGTCCGGCAGATCCTCGAAAGCCACATAGCCGTTCTCGAATTCGATGGGGTTGGGACCTTTGGATTCCACGATTACAGGATAGGCCGATGACGGTCCTTCCTCCTCACCGTCTATGCTGATATTTACACTCTTGCGGTTGGTGACGTCATAGAAATACACGAACGAGACTGCGCCGGCCTTGACGGCCTTGCTGAGCGTAACCTCGTCCACGGCGCCGGAGCCCAGGTCGAAAAGGCCATAACGGGCCACAACGCCGCCGATTGAATCCATCGCCTTGAACATTATCAGCTGGTCCTGGGGGAATTCCATATCGGCACGCATCTGCTTATGAAGCGTATAGAGGGTTGTGTCTCCTCCTGCACTGTATACCCTGTAAAAACCTTTGATGCCTGATAATGTGACTCTTACTCTGAAAATCATGACTGCAATCGAATTGTTCCGGTTTATTCACTTCTCAAATATAGCAATAATTTCCCGATTGATTGCTTTTCCGGCAAAAAAACACTACTTTCGTACTCCGATGAATCCGAGTGACGAATACCGCAGCATAGCCGCTCCGTCCGAAGGGCTGTATAAAGACAACGGCTCGCGTTTCATAGCGCTGGCATACCCCGTGGAGAGCGAAGAAAGCGTGAAAGAAATAGTCTCCGGGCTCAAGAAGGAGTACCACGACGCAAGGCATCATTGCTACGCGTACAGGCTGGGACACGACGGTGCGGTTTTCCGCTCGTCAGACGACGGTGAGCCGTCGGGAACCGCCGGGCGCCCCATACTGGGGCAGATAGATTCGGCAGGCCTGAGCGACATCCTGGTAGTGGTGGTACGGTACTTCGGCGGCATCAAATTGGGCGTTCCCGGGCTCATCAGGGCATATAAAAGCGCCACGTCAGACGCACTGGCAAACGCTGTGACCGTGGAAAAGACGGCCGGAACCGTATATCGGCTCTGCTTCGACTATCTTTCCATGAATGCGGTTCAGAAGGTCCTCAAGGACATGGGCCTGCCGCAGAGTTCACAGGACTTCTCCCAGAGATGCTCCCTCGTCACGAGGGTAAGGCTCTCGGAGGATGCATCGTTCAGGGAGCGTCTTCAAGGCGTAGCGGAGATAGAGACATTATAAAACCACATAACCTTATTGATCACATGAAAAAAGTACATGTATTCAACGCCGGCCCCTGCCTTCTTCCGCAGGTGGCAATCGAAAAGACCAAAGAAGCACTCACGGACTTCGCAGGCACAGGCGTATCCCTCCTTTCCATTTCCCACCGCACCAAAGAGTGGGATGCAGTAATGGACGAGACCAGGGCTCTCTGGAAAGAGCTGCTGCATATTCCGGACACTCATGAGGTAGTGTTCCTGGGCGGCGGCGCATCGCTCCAGTTCCTGTATGTAGCAATGAACTATCTGGAGAAGAAAGCCGCTTATCTGGATACCGGCGTATGGGCACACAAGGCCCTCGTAGAGGCCCAGGGCATCGGCGAGGCCTATGCAATCGCCTGCTCCAAGGACAAGAACTACACCTATATCCCCAAGGGCTTCGACATCCCCAAGGATCTGGACTATCTGCATATCACCACCAATAATACCATATACGGCACGGAGATTCACGAGGACATGGACTGCCCCGTTCCCCTCATTGCCGATATGTCATCGGACATCATGTCCCGCCCCGTGGACGTATCCAAATACGACCTCATCTATGGCGGCGCCCAGAAGAACGTGGGCCCTGCAGGCGTAATCTTCGCCATCATCCGCAAGGACTCA
The DNA here is from genome assembly GCA_017615065.1 of Bacteroidales bacterium. Lineage (GTDB taxonomy): Bacteria > Bacteroidota > Bacteroidia > Bacteroidales > UBA932 > Cryptobacteroides. Next base: position 6,237 of record JAGAAY010000088.1, read on the forward strand.
CTTGGCCGCGTAACGCGTCATCTCCCCACCATGCTCAACTACCAGACCCACATCGACAAACTGAGCATGTTCAACACTCCCCCGGTGTTCGCCATCTACGTGATGAACGAAACCCTCAAATGGCTCAAGGGCATCGGCGGCGTGGAGGCCATGTATGAGATCAACAAGAAGAAAGCGGCCCTGCTCTACGGCGAAATCGACCGCAACTCCATGTTCGTCGGCACCGCGGAAAAGGAAGACCGCTCGCTCATGAACGTGTGCTTCGTGATGGCTCCCGGCAAGGAGGATCTCCAGGACGAGTTCTTCGCCTTCGCCAAGGAGCGCGGCATGGTTGGCATCAAGGGCCACCGCAGCGTAGGCGGATTCCGCGCATCGCTGTACAACGCCTGCCCCATCGAGGATGTACAGGCCCTGGTGGACTGCATGAAGGAATTTGAAAATCTGAAGAAATAGCATGAAAGTACTTCTCGCAACCCAGAAGCCCTTCGCCGCAAAGGCCGTGGAGGGTATTGTCGGCATTCTCAAGGAGGCCGGCCACGAAGTTGTAAAACTGGAAAAATATGAAGCCCAGGCCGATCTGGTAGCCGCAGTGGCCGATGTCGAAGCAATGATCATCCGCTCCGATAAAGTAACTGCGGAAGTCATCGCCGCGGCACCCAAGCTCAAGATTGTCGTTCGCGCAGGCGCCGGATACGACAATGTCGATCTGGAAGCCGCCACCGCCCACAAAGTGGTGGTGATGAACACCCCCGGCCAGAACTCCAACGCAGTGGCGGAACTCGCCCTCGGCCTGATGATTTTCGCTGCCCGCACGCAGTTCACCCCCGCCACTGGCAGCGAACTCCAGGGCAAGCGCCTTGGCGTCCAGGCCTACGGCAACGTCGGCCGCCTGGTCGGCCAGAAGGCAAAAGCGCTGGGCATGGAGATATCGGCCCTGGATCCCTTCCTCACCGACGAGCAGATCATCGCCGGCGGCGCGGATCCCGTGCACTCCGTAGAGGAGCTCTACGCAGCATCGGACTATCTCTCCATCCATATCCCCGCCCTTCCCGCCACCATCAAGAGCATCGGCTATGACCTTATCACCCGCATGCCCAAGGGCGCCACTCTGGTTAACACCGCCCGCAAGGAAGTCATCGACGAAGACGGCCTCATGAAGGCCCTCGAAGAGCGCCCGGACCTCAAATACGTCACCGACGTAATGCCCGACAACTACGCCGCCCTTCAGGAAAAGTTCGGCCTCCGCGTCTTCGCCACACCCAAAAAGATGGGTGCCCAGACCGCCGAAGCCAACGTCAACGCCGGCCTCGCCGCCGCCCGCCAGATCGCCGACTTCTTCGCCACCGGCAACTGTAAGTTCCAAGTGAATAAATAAATGAAAACAGGGTATAGGTCCCCAAACCGTCGCTATGCGACCCCTCCCATAAATGGGCCCCTCCCTCTTATGCGGCCGAGGGTGGCCACAGGTTTTGGAACCTATACCCTGTTTTATAACTAATAAACTATGGTAAGAGTTAAACCATTTGCCGCCATTAGGCCTCCGAAGGATATAGTTACGGAGGTGGCGGCACCGCCGTATGATGTTTTGAATTCGGAGGAAGCGCTGGCGATGGCCGGCGAGAAGAGCCTCCTGCATATCACAAAGCCGGAAATCGACTTCAAGCCCATTGCCGGAGAGCACGAGCAGCGCACTTATGACAAGGCCGTGGAGAACTTCAAGCTTTGGAAAGAGCGCGGATGGCTCGTGAGGGACGACAAGGAAAAGTACTATGTGTACGCCCAAACCATGGGTGAGCGCACCCAGTACGGCTTTGTGCTCTGCGCCCACACCGACGATTATGCCTCCGGCGTAATCAAGAAGCACGAACTCACCCGCAAGGACAAGGAAGACGACCGCATGGTTCACGTTCGCATCCAGAACGCCAACATCGAGCCCGTGTTCTTCGCCTACAAGGACAACGCTGAGCTCAACGCCATCATCGCCAAAACCGCCGCCGGGGAACCGGAGTACAAGTTTGTCGATGAAAACGACTTCACCCACACCTTCTGGGTGGTGGATGACGACGCCACGATCAAGCGCATCACCGAAATCTTCACGGGCGACATCGACGCATTCTATGTTGCCGATGGCCACCACCGCACGGCTGCCGCCGCTCGTGTTGGCTCTGAGAAAAGGGCCCAGAACCCCAACCACACCGGCAATGAAGAATACAACTGGTTCATGGCCGTGTGCTTCCCGCAGAGCCACCTCGCCATCATCGACTACAACCGCGTGGTGAAAGACCTCAACGGCTTAAGCCCCAAGGAGTTCTTCAAGGCTCTGGAAGAGGATTTCATCGTAGAATGCAAGTGCGACTGCACCAAGGACGGCGGCACCTGCAAATGCGAGTACCCCTGCCACTGCAACTGCTCGGAGATCTATCATCCCGCAGGCCTGCACAACTTCTCCATGTACTTCGAGGGAGTGTGGTACAGCCTCACCGCCAAGCCCGGCCGTTACGACGACAACGACCCCATCGGCGTACTGGATGTCACCATCCTTTCCAACCTGGTACTGGACAAGATCCTGGGCATCAAGGACCTCCGTACCGACAAGCGCATCGACTTTGTAGGCGGTATCCGCGGCCTGGGCGAACTCTCCCGCCGCGTAGACTCCGGCGAGATGAAAGTCGCATTCGCCCTCTACCCCGTGTCCATGGACCAGCTCATCCGCATCGCGGACACCGGCAACATCATGCCGCCCAAAACCACCTGGTTCGAGCCCAAGCTCCGCAGCGGCCTCGCCATCCACTCGCTGGACTAAACACAGCGTGGCAGTCAACTGCCTGTAGCTCAACACATTCCGCAAAAAAGGGTGCAACCGCAGTTGCACCCTTTTTCATACAAACTATTGTGTGTCAGCTACTTAGCTGCCACGCGCACTAGCCTTCCCAGGCCAGGGCGGATGCGCCGAGGATGGCGGCATCGGCCTCCTTGAGCTGGGAGTACACGAGTTTCACCTTGCCGCGCCACAGAGGGAGGACATTCGCGTCCATTGCCTTCTGGATGGGTTCCGTGAGGAACTCCTTGGCGTGGGCCAGGCCGCCGAAGAGGATGATTGCCTCAGGAGCGGAGAACTCGATGAAATCGGCCAGTTTCTCACCCAGGATACGGCCGGTGAACTCGAAGATCTTGATTGCAAGGGCGTCGCCTTCCTTGGCCGCCTCGTACACATCCTTGGACGTAATCTTGTCCAGGGTGCGCAGCAATGACTTCTCGTCCGTCATTTCCAGCCATTCACGTGCGGTGCGGGCAACGCCGATAGCGGAGCAATAAGCCTCCAGGCAGCCGTTTTTACCGCAGTTGCACGCACGGCCGTTGTGACGCACGGCGCAGGTGTGGCCAAGTTCGCCGGCAAATCCGTCGTGGCCATAGAGCACGTTACCGTCGATGACGATACCCGAACCCACACCGGTTCCGAGCGTGATCATGATGAAGTTCTTCATGCCCCTGGCTGCGCCATAGGTCATTTCGCCCACGGCCGCGGCGTTTGCGTCGTTGGTGAGCACCACCCTGGTATCGTCCATCCTGGCCGACAGCATTTTGGCGAACTCGATCACCTTCGCACCGCCCCACTTGAGGTTGGGAGCATATTCAATAGTGCCTTTGTAGTAGTTACCGTTGGGAGCGCCCACGCCGATACCGCTTATCTGGCCCTCTACGCCTGCTTCATCGATAATGCGGTGAAGAGCTTCCGCCAGGGAAGCAACGAACACTTCAACGTCCTGAGTTTCATCGGAACGGATAACTGTCCTTGCGAGAACCTCGCCGCGGCGGTTTACGATGCCGCACTTAGTGGTTTGACCGCCGATGTCAATACCTACAACATAATCCTTTGCCATAGTTTATGCCTTTTTGACTTTTGAACCGAGAACTGCGAAGTAGAGGATGAATGCAACGCAAACTGCGAGCAGCCAGTAGCTGGCCATGTAATTCACCTTGTCGGCAATGAAGTTCTGCACGAGCGGGACGATACCGCCGCCCACGACCATTGCCATGAAGATACCGGATGCCTTTTCCGTAGCGGTTCCGAGGCCTTCCACTGAGAGGTCGAAGATTGTACCCCACATCACTGAAGTGCAGAGGCCGCAGAGGACGAGCAGCAGCGCTGCAACCGGCACAACTGCCATTTCAAAGCCGTGACCGTTGAATACGGGCATCTTCACGTTTGCGGAATTGCCAAGGATAATTGCAAGGATGATGAGGACAAGAGCGACTGAGGAAACGCATGTGAGCTGCATCTTGGACGACACCTTGCCGCTGATGAGGCTGGAGACCAGACGGCCGATGAGCATGAGGAACCAGTATGTACCTGCCACGAAACCGGCGATGGCGACGGCGGTGGAAGGATCCATGCCCGCACCCTTGACAGGGTCTGACAGATAGAAGTTGAGGGTTCCGGGGATACCCACCTCAACACCGACATACACGAAGATGGCGATTGCGCCAAGGATGAAGTGCTTGTACTTCATGGGGTTGTCCACCTGGCCTTCCACCTTCTTTGCCTCCGGATTCTGGATGGGGACGAAGAGCAGGATTACGAATGCCACTGCGAATACGCCCATTGCCATGAACAGAAGCGGATTCACGTCGGAAATGAGGGTGTCCTTGGTGAGTGTGCCGATCATGGAACCCACGAACATGGGAGTGAGGGTACCCATCAGGGAGTTGAAGGAACCGCCGATCTGGATGTACTGGTTGGAACGTTTTCCGCCCAGGATCTTGAGCATGGGGTTCACTACGGTGTTGAGCATGCACACCGAGAAGCCGCAGATGAATGCGCCAAGGAGGTACACGAAGAAGCTGAAGGGAATCTTGCCGGTACCGGGATCGACCACACCGGAGAGGAACTGGACGAATACGCCCAGGAGGCCTACGAGGAGGGCGGCCTCCGCGGTGAACTTGTAACCCTTCTTCTTGAGGAGATTTCCGGCGGGGATACCCATGATGGCATATGCCAGGAAGTTCATCATGTTGCCCATCATACCCAGGGCGTTGGAGCCTTCGATACCGGGCTGCATTTTCCAGATGTTTCCGATCGGGGCCGCGAGATTGGTCACGAAGGAAATCATACCGAACAGGAATATCATCGTGATGACTGCAATGATATTGCTGTTTCCATTTTTGTTAGACATATTGGTTTTTGGTTTTTGTGAATATTTCAATTGGATTTCAAATATAGGAAAAAGAATCAAAAAATCATAGCAGTTTCGTGAGAGCCTCGTAGTACCGTTTGGAAACAGGGATGGACGGCACTCCGGGAGTCCTGAGCTGCGCGACCGCGTATCCGGCCGGATCCTTCTTCACCAGTTCCACATGTTCCGGATTGATGAAATATGAACGGTGGCAGCGCACCAGGCCATGACGCGACAGGTTATCCTCCAGCGCACGCATGGAAGAGCGCAGGCAGAAGTCCTTCACCTTGTCATTGTCGGTATGGATGATATGCACGTAGTTCTCCTCCGCCTGAATATAAAGAATGGCCTTGGATGCGACAATCAGCTTGATGCGCTTCTGATCGTCATAGAACCTGATCAGTGTTTTGTCATCGATGGCAGGGGCCGATGCCGCCGCGCGCCCCAGCACCACTCTTTCCACCATCAGGTTGATGATGGCGTAGGGATATATGACTATCGCCGCAAGGTACACCACGCACCTTGTCATGACGGTAAAATAAGGTATCGTCCCTGCCCAGCCGATTCCCAGCGGAATGGACAGGAACATGCCGGAGAAGATAATCTCCAGCGCACACCACAGTATATATTGCGGCCAACTGAGATCCATCACCCTGCGCAGGATAAAAATGAGCATCCTGGAAACGGTGAGCACACCCAGCACTATGAGTGTCATAATAATAAGGTTCAGTGTGAACCTGCCCTGCCCCACCCCCAGGAATTCATCCATTCCAAAAGGATTATACAGCAGGGTGAACAGAAACAGGAATACCGGTATCACTATGAAATGGATACAGTGAACCGGCATTCTGTAATATGGCGATGAAATATTCTTCATTTATCAGGTTTGGTTGTACTCACAAAGATAATATTTTAGTCACAAAAAAACCACTTTCGTCACAAAAAATCCGTTTTTAATCCCAGTTGCGAAAAAAATAGTAAATTTGTGTTTCCAAAGAAACAGACAATGGCATATTACGAACTCAACGAGCAGGAGCAGGGCAGAAGGGAGTCCCTGGCAAAACTCCGTGAACTGGGAATCAATCCCTATCCGGCACCGCTTTACCCCGTAAACGCAAATACAAAAGAGATTGCGGAAAACTTCAAGGAAGGCGACACCACATATCAGGACGTGTGCCTCGCGGGCCGCATCATGAGCCGCCGCATCATGGGTGCAGCGTCGTTCATGGAACTTCAGGACAGCGAAGGCCGCATCCAGGTATATGTAAAGCGTGACGAAATCTGCCCCGGCGAAGACAAGACGATGTACAACACCGTGTTCAAGAAGCTTCTGGACATCGGCGACATCATCGGCATAAAAGGCTTTGCCTTCTTCACCCAGACCGGCCAGCTCTCCATCCACGCCAAAGAGCTCACCGTCCTGAGCAAATCGCTCCGAGTTCTTCCCATAGTCAAGGTCGATGCCGACGGCACCGTCCACGACAGTTTCGAAGATCCGGAACTCCGCTACCGCCAGAGGTATGTTGACCTTGTGGTGAACCCGCAGGTGAAGGACGTGTTCGTAAAAAGGGCCAAAATCATAGCCACGATGCGCCGATACTTCGACGCCGCCGGCTGCCTGGAAGTGGAAACCCCCATCCTTCAGCCCATTCCCGGCGGTGCCACCGCGCGCCCCTTCATAACCCACCACAATGCCCTGGACGTGGACATGTACATGCGTATCGCCAATGAGCTCTATCTCAAGAGGCTCATCGTGGGCGGCTTCAACGGCGTGTACGAGTTCGCAAAAGACTTCCGCAACGAGGGCATGGACAAGACCCACAATCCGGAATTCACCTGCGTGGAGCTCTACGCAGCGTACAAGGATTACTTCTGGATGATGGATTTCATCGAGAAGATGCTGGAAGAGGTTGCAGAGGCAACCGGCGGATGCACCAAGCAGATCATGGGCAACGAGATTTCCTTCAAGGGCCCCTACCGCCGCCTTCCCATCCTGGACGCCATCAAGGAATATGCAGGTGTCGATGTCAAGGGAATGAACGAGGAGCAGCTGCGCGAAACGTGCAAGAAACTTAACGTGGAAGTGAGCCCGGAAATGGGCGTGGGCAAACTCATCGACGCAATCTTCGGCGAGTACTGCGAAAAGAACCTCATCCAGCCCACCTTCGTCATCGACTATCCTGTGGAAATGTCGCCCCTCACCAAGCGCTGCCGCCACGACGACACCCTCACGGAGCGTTTCGAACTCTTCGTCTGCGGCAAGGAACTGGCAAACGCCTACAGCGAGCTCAACGACCCCATCGACCAGCTTGAACGCTTCGAGGAACAGGCCGCCCTCAAATCCAAAGGCGACGACGAAGCCATGTATATCGACTACGACTTCGTTCGCGCTCTCGAATACGGCATGCCTCCCACCTCCGGCGTAGGCATGGGAATCGACCGCCTCACCATGTTCATGACAGGCGCTGAGACCATCCAGGACGTCCTCTTCGTCCCCACCATGCGCCCTGAAAAGTTTTGAGCGCTGAAGTAATCACATCGGCAAAGAACCCAAAGTTCAAGAACCTGTTGCTCCTGCAGGAGAAATCCAAGGCACGGCGGGAGCAGGGATTGTTCGTGGTTGAGGGCCGGCGTGAACTGGAACACTGCATTGAGGCAGGCTATAACGTCAGGACTGTTTTCGTTTGTCCTGAGATTGCAGGTGCTCCAACTCCGGAAGCTTGTCTATTCAAAACCGTCTCCGCTACGCTCCGACCCCTCCCACTGCTACGCAGCGGGTCCCTCCCTCTTACACGGCCGAGGGTGGCCATGGGTTTTGAACAGACAACTTCCTCCGTTTCCGCACCGGCAATCATAGAAATACCCGAAGAATTATATCGGAAGGCGGCATATCGCGAAGGAACCGAGGGGATTATCGCCGAGGTGGAGGTCAAGGAGCTCAGCCTCAATGATTTGAGCCTGCCGGAGAATCCTCTGATAGTGGTATTGGAAGCCGTGGAGAAGCCCGGGAACCTGGGCGCAATCCTGCGCAGTGCCGATGCCGCAGGGGCCGATGCCGTCATCGTGTGCGACCCCCTCACGGATCTGTACAACCCCAACCTTATCCGCGCCAGCATCGGCGCAATATTCACCGTACCCACGGTTGCCGCTTCGTCGGAAGAAGTAATCCCCTGGCTCAAAGCCAAGGGAATCAGGATTCTTACAGCCCAGCTGCAGGACTCGGAACTGTACTACCACACCGACATGACCTGCGGCACCGCCATCGTGATGGGTACGGAATCAACCGGCCTCTCCGGAAAATGGAGAGAGGCCGCCGATGCCCACATTCGCATTCCCATGCTGGGGCGGCTCGACAGCCTCAATGTCTCTGTAAGCGCCGCTATCCTGCTCTTTGAAGCGGTGCGGCAGCGTAAATCCTAAAACGGAAGATCGTCCTCCGGGCCTGCTGCGGGTGCAGCGGGCGGCACAGGCGCGACCGGCGGAGCCGGCTGCTGATACGCCTGCGGCTGAGGCGCGGCAGCTTCCTGCTGGGGAGCGTCCGGGCGCTTGCCCAGAAGCTGGATGTTTGTAGCTTCGATTTCCGTGGTATAGCGGGTGGCGCCGGTCTGGTCTGTCCACTGGCGGTTGCGCAGCCTTCCTTCTATATAAACCTGCGAGCCTTTGTGAACAAACTTCTCTACGATTTCCGCATTGTTGCGCCAGGCGGCGATGCTGTGCCATTCCGTGTTTTCGCGGAGTTCGTTGTTACGGTCGCGGAATCGTTCCGTAGTTGCAAGACGGAAGCGTGCCACACGGGCGTTTCCACCGGGATTCTGATTGTCGAGGTAACGGATTTCAGGGTCGTTTCCAACGTTACCGATGAGCATTACTTTATTCAGTGACATAATAAGTTAAGTATTTAAACGCCTGCATTTTGCAAGCGCCACACAAGATAGTTATTTTTTTTGAATCAGCAAGAATTTTTCTTTCGGAAAAATGATTCGTCCAGATAGGACCATATTCCCGTGACGGCCGTGGCTATCACCTGGGTCTCGTGAGTGAGCGTGGCGAATATCATCGCGGTGCCGAAGGGGATTCCCCAGATGCCGTCAAGCACTCCCGCCACCACGGCATGGTATGCTCCGAAACCGCCGGGAACCGGAATGATGGAACTCACGGAACCGGCGAACATGATGAACAACGCATCCGACGGCTTAAGCACGGCGAAGGCTTCTATGTCCTGTACGGCTTTAATGGCGCAAACGCACATAAGCCAGTATAAGACCCAGATAAGCACCGTATAGACAATAAACAGCCATCCGTGACGCATATGCAGGCATGAAAGGACTCCGTCCCTCATCCCTTTTATAACATCCCATACTTTGGTCCAGAAACGGTTCCTGTTCCTGAGGCGCCATGCCAGATAAAGGAACGCAGCCGCAAGAACCAGGCAGCCCAGAAGTATCCAAAGAAGGTTCATCTTGCCAAGGACTGCGCCGAACAGCGAATCCTTGAAGAACGAACCGGATTGTTCCCACATCGTGAATGCTACCAGCAGGGCGATAATCGCCAGCGACAGGATATCCCATACCCTGTCCACCACCATGGTCCCGAGCGCCTTGTCCAGGGTAATCCGGCGCTTGCCGTTTTCATCGGCTCTGGAATGCCTTACTACATAGCCGCATCTGACCACCTCCCCCACCCGGGGCAGAATAAGGTTTACCAGCATGCAGATATTGTATGCATTGAAACTGGTACGGACCGATGACTTTTCATCGAACGGAAGGAGCTGCATCCTCCAGCGCATGGCGCGGATATAGAACACGGCTATGGCGGCCACGAAAGCCAGCGCAATCCATTCCCACCGGCATCTTGTCATGGCCTCGGCGAACTGTTTCCAGTCGATGCTCCTCACCGACAGCCACACCAGCACAACTGCCAGCGCCGTCCAGAACACATAACTGAGGATATTTGCCGTTTTCTTCTGCATACCGCCAACAAAGGTAGTGTAAAATCCACAAATAATGCATAAATTTGTAAGTTAAAATTACACCCGTATGAAATCCATTCTTGGCATCGGCAACGCCCTCACCGACATCCTTGCCGTCCTTCCCGACGACGAACTCCTCAAGAAGTATCACCTGCCCCTGGGCAGCATGCAGCACGTGGACATGGAAACCGGCGACCGCATCTGGGATGCCCTCAAGGAATACGGTGTAAAATACGTCCCCGGCGGAAGCGCCGCCAACACCATAACCTGCACCGCCATCTTCGGCATGCCCTCCGGCTTCCTCGGCAAAATCGGCAATGACGACCTTGGCAACCTGTTCAAAAGCACCATGGAGCAGTACGGCGTCAAAGCCCAGATGCTCTACAGCAAGAAATCTTCAGGCCGATGCATGGTGTTCATCACCGGCGCAAATGCGGAACGCACCTTTGCCGATTATATGGGCGCCACGCTGGAGCTCGGCCCCGACGACCTCAAACAGGAGTATTTCGAAGGCTACGACTATTTCCACATCGAAGGCTATCTTGTTCAGAACCAGGAGCTTATCTCCACCGCCGCCAGAATGGCGAAGGCTGCCGGCTGCACCATCTCCATCGACATGGCATCCTACAATGTGGTAGAATCCAACGACGCCTTCTTCCACAACCTGGTGGAGAATTATGTCGATATCGTCTTCGCGAACGAAACCGAGGCCAAGGCCTTCACCAAGATGGAACCGCGCGAAGCCATCGACGAACTGGCAAAACACTGCAAGATAGCGGTTGTGAAGGTTGGCAAGGACGGGTCGATGGTACGCTCCGGCGACGAATTCCACATAATCGAACCCTGGCCGGCAAAACCCGTCGACGCCACCGGCGCCGGAGACACATACGCCGCGGGATTCCTCTATGCCCATTCGCTGGGAATGCCCCTCAAGGTATGTGGAGAAATCGGTTCCATAATCGCCGCCAAGGTGGTGGAGGTTATCGGCACCAAGATCGACATTCCCCGCTGGAGGGACGCGAAGAATGAGATCCGCGAACTCATCGCGGCCAATACAAAGTAAGACATGCAGCTGACGGATAAAGTAAAAGGACTGTTCAGGCGGCAAAGCCTGAAAAAACATACATCAACGGAGCCCACCGGGCTTATGCCGCTGTCGGAAGTGCGTTCCGCTGTGGCCTTCATCGACGTGGTGGACACGTCGTTCAACGAATGCAAGCAGGCCCTCATGGCCTTCTTCCGCGACAACAATATCAAGGGCGACATTTTCTTCTTCGACTTCCGCAAACTGGACCAGGGAGAAAGGCTCATCACCAGCATCACCACGACGGTGCTCAAGAAAGACCTCAACTGGTTCGACAGGCCCTCTCAGGATAAAGTGAACCTCATGCTGGCCGGGGAACCGGATTTGTTCATTTCCCTTATCCCCAATGCCGATTTCCCCATCGAGTTCATGGCCAACTGCTCCCGCGCCCACTTCAAGGCAGGCCGCGTCCAGCTGCCCGGCAACGTATTCGACCTCGTGGTCTCAGACCCCGCAGGCCGCAGCCTTTCGGAAGCGGAGTTCTTCAACGAACTGTATAAACTCCTCCGCCGCGTAAAATGAAGCAGTATCTCCACTACCTGATTGTATTCCTCATCTCCATGGTCCCGCTGATCGAGATCCGCGGAGCCATGCCGTATGCGGTTGGTTTTGATCTGCCGCTTGTCCCTTCCATCATAGTAGCGGTTGTAGGGAACATGCTTCCCGTGCCGTTCATCTTTTTGTTCGCACGCAAAGTGCTGGTATGGGGCAAGGACAAGAAAGTAATCGGCAAGTTCTTCACCTGGTGCCTTGAAAAAGGCGAAAAAGGCGGTCAGAAACTGGAAGCCAAAGCCGGCAGGGGCCTCTACTGGGCCCTCTTCCTCTTCGTGGGCATTCCCCTCCCCGGCACCGGCGCCTGGACCGGCACCCTCGCCGCCAGCATCCTGAACATGGACTTCAAGAAGAGTACCCTCGCCGTCGTGGGCGGCGTCCTCCTCGCCGGCACCATCATGCTCCTCGGCTCCCTCGGCCTCTTCGGCGCCATCGGCCTGCTGAAATAGCCCTCCCCCACTTCCCTGGCTCTCCTCACTACACATTGCATGTGTATTTTGCGCAAGGTCGGACGTTTTGCCATGGACCTTGTGCAGGAATCCCGCTCTCACGCTTTGCAGTGCGCAAGGTCTCGCCACTTTCGTCTGACCTTGTGCACCGATTCAAGCCAGAACGAGTTCCACGGGACAGTGGTCGGAGCCGAAGATTTCGTTGTGGATGTCGGTGGAAACGATTCTGTCTTTCAGGGCTTCGGAAACAACGAAATAGTCGATGCGCCACCCTGCGTTTCTTTCTCGGGCGTTCATGCGGTAGCTCCACCAGGAGTATTTTGCCTCGCCCGGGTGCTGGTAACGCCAAGAGTCCACAAAACCGGCATTGAGGAGCTCTGAGAACTTACCCCTTTCTTGGTCTGTAAATCCCGCATTCATATGGTTGGTTGAAGGATTCTTCAGGTCTATTTCCTCATGTGCCACGTTCAGGTCTCCGCAATACACCACGGGCTTGGAGAGGCCAACGAGATACTCCCGCAGGGCATCCTCCCAGGTCATTCGGTAGTCCAATCGGCGAAGACCATCCTGGGAATTTGGCACATAGGCGCATACCAGGTAATAGTCCTTGTACTCCAATGTAATAACCCGGCCCTCTTGGTCGTGTTCCTCAATACCAAGGCCATAACTCACACTGAGAGGCGTATGTTTCGTGTATATCGCAGTACCGGAATAGCCTTTCTTTTCCGCGTAGTTCCAATACGATTCATAACCGAGAAATTCCAGATCCAGCTGCCCTTCCTGCATTTTGGTTTCCTGCAGACAGAAAAAATCAGCGTCCAGTTCCGCAAAAATATCGGCAAAACCCTTGCCTGCCACGGCCCTAAGACCGTTAACGTTCCAAGAAATGAATTTCAACATGTTGCAAAAATACAATATTTCCTCCTTTTGCGCAAGGTCGGACGAAGTGGTGGAGACCTTGCGCACTTCAAGCGCGTGAGAAAGTGATTTGCGCACAAGGTCCAGCCCATTTCGTCTGACCTTGTGCATTTTATTTGCGAATTGGACAAGGAATGTCTATATTCGTTCCATTATTAGCGTGAAGCATCGCAAGATGCCTTATGGGATAAGACGCAGGTCGCTCTGGCCGGGAAATCATACTCCCTCTTACCGGGCTTCACCAAAAGTACAGGTGCAGAGAACAATGACGTAGACATCTACGCCAATAACATTTGTATTATGGCTTTTGTAAAACCGGTCCAAAGAATTCTGCCGGATGGACAGCCGGCAAGCGTAAAACCCTATCATATCAGTTTTGAGGGGTTGGAAACATGTATTATTTGCAGAGATGAGGAGGATTGCGATACCCTTGTCAAGTGTATTGCGGTATGCGCATACCGGAAAAAGGTAATTGTAATCATATACGCAGTCGTGTCTAATCATGCGCACATAGCCGTACTGGCACCATCTCTTAAGGCTGCAAATGCGTATGCGGCTGAAACCAAGCGTACGTATTCGCAGTTGTTCCAGCGAAAGTACGGAGAAAACAGTACGCTGCGCCATACAGATGTAAAAGTTCAAGCTATTGATACGGACTGGTATCTAAGGAATGCGCTGGCATACATTCCCCGCAATGCTTATGACAACGGAGCAAAAAACCTGCAGGACTATAAGTGGACGGGGTCCCGGGCCTTTTTCCGGAAAACAATGCCTCCAGGACTGAAACGAGTACGGGAAATGACCACCAGGGAATGGCGTGAATTGTTCCATACGGGCGATAAGCTGGGTAGTGTTCCATGGATGGTTAATAATAACGGAGAGCTGGAACCCTTCAGTTTTTGCGACACAAAGTATCTGGAAGCGGCCTTCAACAACGATGAGGCTTTCTTTTACAAGAGTATCGGTTCGGTCAATGTGCCGGAAATGACACAAAAACTGGTTGTAAATCCGCGAAAGAGACTGACGGATTCCGAGTTCCTTAAAGAAATTGAACAGTTGTCACAAAGGTGGTATTCATTAGGTGTGGCCCAATTGTCCAGAACTCAGAAGGCTCATCTCATCCCATACGTCAATCACACCATTCTAACCGGTATTCCGCAACTCTCCCGCGGATTCGGTATGATACGCGAAGACGTAGAGCGCTTGTTGAATAAGCGCGCAAGGTCGGGCGAAGAGTGAGAGACCTTGTGCAAAAACTGATATGTAAGCGGCCTATTCCAGCGTCCAGGTTGCGCCGTTTTTGGTGTCTTTCACGGTGATTCCGTATGAGGCGAGCAGGTCGCGGATGCGGTCGCTTTCCGCCCAGTTCTTTTCCGCGCGGGCTTTCTTGCGGCTTTCCAGAACCAGTTCCATAACGCCTTCCAGGGCCTTTTCCGCCTTGCCGGAGGATGCGGCATCTTCGTCGCGGAGGCCAAGAACACCGCCAACGATATTGTCGAAAAGCTGCTTAAGCGCCCAGGCATCCTCTGGCTTCAGGTTGCCGACGTTCACCAGGCGCACGGCCTCGAACAGGTTGGCGATCGCCACAGGGGTGTTCATGTCGTCGCAGAGTGCTTCTTCCACTTTGTCGATAAGTGCGGCAATTTCAGCTGAAGGAGACGCTGTGCTCTCTTGTGCCGATGCCAGTGCCCGCCATGCAGCCATAAGCCTCTTGTAGCCTTTTTCCGCCGCCTGAAGGGCTTCGTTGGAGAAGTCCAGCGTGCCGCGATAATGGGCCTGAAGGATGAAGAAGCGAACTGTCATGGGGCTGTATGCCTGGTCCAGTTTGGGATGCTTGCCGCTGAAGAGCTCCGGCAGCGTGATGAAGTTGCCAAGGCTCTTGCCCATCTTCTGGCCATTGATGGTGATCATGTTGTTGTGCACCCAGTAATGCACGCCCTGAGTGCCTCGTGAGGCTACATTCTGGGCGATTTCGCATTCGTGGTGAGGGAACATAAGGTCCATTCCGCCGCCATGGATGTCAAATTCTTCACCCAGGTACTTCTCTCCCATAACTGAGCACTCAAGATGCCAGCCGGGGAAGCCGTCGCTCCAGGGCGAAGGCCAGCGCATGATGTGCTGCGGCTCCGCCTTCTTCCATATTGCAAAGTCGTACGGGGCGCGTTTGTCGCTCTGCCCGTCAAGGGTGCGGGTACCTTCCAGGGTGTCGTCCAGGGATCGGCCAGAAAGAATACCGTATTTGTGGTCCTTGTTGTATTTCTCCACGTCGAAGTACACGGAGCCATTGGACTCATAGGCATACCCCGCCGCAAGAATCTTCTTCACGGTTTCTATCTGCTCGATGATATGGCCAGATGCACGCGGCTCGATAGACGGGGACTCAACATTCAGGAGCCTCATGGCCTCGTGATAGCGCTCCGTGTAGTACTGGACCACCTCCATCGGCTCCAGCTCTTCCAGGCGGGCTTTCTTCGCTATCTTGTCTTCTCCTTCATCGGCATCCTGCTCCAGATGGCCCACGTCGGTGATATTACGCACGTAGCGCACCTTGTAGCCAAGATACTTGAGCAGGCGGAACAGCACGTCGTAGGTAATGCCGGGACGGGCGTGACCCAGATGTGCATCCCCGTACACTGTGGGACCGCACACGTACATACCAACGCGGCCTTCGTGAATGGGCTTGAACAGTTCCTTGTTTCGGGAGAGTGTATTTGTAAGATATAGCGGACGCATAATCACTGTTTTTAATGTGCAAATATCGGAATTTTTCGTTGTATGGGCAAATTAATATGGGATGCGATCATTTACGCATGAATGCTTTGCACAAGGTCTGACAAAAGTGGCGAGACCTTGCGCGCTACAGTGCGTGAGAGCAGGATTCCTGCACAAGGTCCCGGGCAAAATGTCCGACCTTGCGCAAACGCGGGAAAAATCGTATTTTTGCACAGTAAAAACGCAATCTTTATGGCAACAATACTGGACGGGAAGGCGCTGGCCTCGGAGATTAGGGGCGATGTGGCGCTGAAGGTATCGGAACTGACGGAAAAGTACGGACGGGCGCCGCATCTGGCGGTGATTCTGGTGGGGGAAGACCCGGCCAGCACCGTGTACGTGCGCAACAAGGCCATCGCCTGCGAAAAGGCGGGCATCCGCAACACCACCGTAAATATGCCGGAAGAGACTCCAGAGGCCGATCTCCTTGCCACCATCGACCGCCTTAACAAGGCCGATGACGTTGACGGTATCCTGGTCCAGCTACCCCTCCCCGGGCACATCAGCGAGGACAAGGTAATCGAAGCAATCGACAAGGGAAAGGACGTGGACGGCTTCCACCCCCTGAATGTGGCCGGCCTGTGGCAGAAAACCCCGCATATCGAGCCCTGCACGCCGATGGGTGTTATGATGCTGCTGGACGCATATAACATCGACCCCAAAGGCAAAAGGGCCGTAGTTGTGGGCCGGAGCAAAATCGTGGGCCTGCCCGTAGCGAAAATGCTTCTGGACCGCAATGCCACAGTTACCCTCTGCCATACCCGCACCGTGAATCTTGCCGATGAAATCCGCCGCGCGGAAATCCTCATCGCCGCCGCCGGAAGGCCCAAAATGATCACCGGCGACATGATTGCCCCCGGCGCAGTTGTCATCGACGTCGGCATAAACAGGGATCCCGAAACGGGAAAACTATGCGGCGATGTCGATTACGACACCGCCGCTGAAAAGGCTTCTGCCATTACCCCCGTTCCCGGAGGCGTGGGCCCTATGACTATCGCCTGCCTCCTGCTGAACACACTCCGGTGTTTTGAACGGCGACTCGGTGATCTCTAGGCTGATTCTTGTGAATTGTCCTTCCGCTGACTTCCCTCTCCGGTGCCATCTTAACGAGGCCTGATGCCTTGGTCTTGGAGAATGTGAGCGGGAACTGAGGATTAACCAGGTTATAGCGGCACCACTGGGGTTCAGAGTTCCGGGAATCCACGTTCCAATAGCACATGGAGTAGAACTGTGTATTGTAAGGCACATTGTCGATTTTCATTGTGAGAGGTGCGCCCACAAGCGATGCGGTAGAAGAGGATCCTTCATCGAAGCTTACCACAGCGATGTCCAGGCCGGTATCGGTAATGCCCTGGAGGCCCTGGGTATCAAAGATGTTTCCAAGGAAATACTCGTCCAGCCAGCCCCACTCGTCATCCGAGTAACCGCCAAGGTACTGCGAGAAGAACACCAGATTGCCGGTCTGACGGTCGAACCTTGCCTCTATGTACTCCTTATCATCCATTTGTTCATTGCTTGCGCTTGCTCCGACTTCCCAACCGTCAATGCGATACAGCCAGTTGGCCTCGGACTGGGAGATACTGATCCTGTAACCAACCTCTCCGTTTGTTGCCAGCCATTCGCCGAACCACTTCTTATACGCCTCTGTTGCAGCTTCCTGCTCGATCACCACTGTTGTCTGCGTATAATCGCCCGTCACCTTTCCTTCCTTGGAGAGGCCGATGAGGATGTAGACATACTCGCCGCTGCGAGAACGGTCGAACAGGATGTAACTGGTTTTGGCGGGGGAATAGACATAGTCCAGATTGAGGAAACCGCCGGCCGCCTCTGCGTCCTCGGCGATATAGCCTTCCTCTTCCTGAAGATATGCCTTGAGGTCGTTGTTGTAGTAATCGGCAATATCCGTCTTACCAAGGATACGGACCTCGAAGTACTCGGCGCCGGGGCAGGAAACCAGGAACTTCTCCACGTCGGAGAGTGTTACTCCGTCGGCTTCCACATAGTCTTCGATACGGCCTTCATAGACAATGGACCAGTCGCTCCTGAGATTCAGTGTGAGACCGCCGCCAGGGTTCTGACCGCCGTTCTCTCCTCCGCCGGGGTTGTTGCCATTGCCGCCGGGATTGTTGCCACCGGAGTTCTGGCTTCCGCCATTACCATGGGTAGCAGGGATACGATGCTTTTCACAAGCCGGGAATAAAAGGGCTGCTACCATAAGAGCAGCCAGAATGCTGCGTGTTTTCATGATACTGTAGTTTTTAAATTCAATACAAAGATATGCAAAAAAACGGCCAAATACGAAAAAGCCGCCCCAAAACAGGACGGCTCAATCTCTTATTGCCTGAAAAAGAGTTACTTCTTTGCGAAGAATTCTTTCTCTTTTCCCTCTTCAACGAGCTGCTCTACGAATACGTAGGCACCGGTCTTGGGGGATTTCTCCATACGGATGACCTTCACCATGTGCTTTGCACCGGCCTTGGCGTCGAATGTTGCAACTGCTTTCTTTGCCATAGTATGTTATCCTTTTAATAATTACTTGATTTCGCGATGAACGGTGACCTTCTTCAGGTACGGGTTGTACTTCTTGAGCTCAAGACGCTCAGGAGAGTTCTTCTTGTTCTTCACGGTGATGTAACGTGACATTCCGGGGACGCCGCTGGCTTTCTGCTCAGTGCATTCCAGGATGACCTGCACCCTGTTCCCTTTGGTTTTCTTTGCCATAATACTTAGGATTTAAAGGGTTAAACAAGGTTTACATATCCTTTCTTCTGGGCCTCCTTGAGAGTTGCGTCGAGACCATTCTTCTCGATGATACGCATACCCTTGGTGGTCACCTTCAGGGTGATGAAACGCTGCTCGGACTCGGACCAGAACTTCTTGGTTTTGAGGTTCAGGGCGAAATCGCGCTTTGTGCGAAGCTTGGAATGGGCAACGTTGTTGCCAATCATTCTCTTGCGACCGGTTATCTGACAAACCTTTGACATAATATTTTACTTTTTAATTGTTTCTTTAAATTGCCGATGGCTTAGACGAACTTTAAGAATCTGCGCCATCTGATGTTCCCGGGGAACGCTTTGTTCCCGTCGGTTGAAAGCCATATGACGGAAGGGGTGCCCACTATGTGGTCTTCCGGAACGAATCCCCAGTAACGGGAGTCGAGGGAATTGTGGCGGTTGTCTCCCATCATAAAGTAATAATCCTGCTTGAAGGTATAGGATTCCGCGGCTTCTCCGTTGATGAATATTCCTTCTTCAGTGACATCAAGGGTGTTGTGTTCGTAGTCCCTGATGATGCGCTCATAGAGCGGAAGGCTGTTGCGGTCCAGTGTGACCGTGGCGCCTTTGGAAGGGATCCAGAGCGGGCCCATATTGTCCCGTGTCCAGTGTTCCTTGCCGGTGAAGGGGAATATTTCCGTGTCCCTGAGGCCGCTCCGGTATACTTCCAGGTCCGGGGTAACGTCTACTACATTCTGGAGGGATTTCACTTTTTCCAGGTTCTTTTCCGTCAGCGGCATGCGGGAATATCCGGGGATGCTTCTGTCGAAATGGAACTCATGGCTGTTCAAACCCATTTTGTCCAGTATGCGGGCGGCGATAGGCTGCCCTGATGTTACCACGCGGTAGCAAAGCTGTACGCCGGGGTACACTTCCTGCTGCTGCCCGTTCACCCACACCAGACCTTCACGGACCGTGAGCGTGTCGCCTGCAACGGCAACGCAGCGCTTCACATAATGGTCTTTCTTGTCGGCGGGACGCACAATCACGGGACCGAAATGCTCGATGGCATATTCCCTGCCCGATGAACGGACCCAGGAATAATAATCATCGGCCGGGCGGCGGGTAAGGACCGTATCCCCGTTGGGGAAGGCGAAAACCACGATGTCGCCGCGGCGCACATGGCGGAAGCCCTTCAGGCGGCGGTAGTCCCTCTGGATAAGGGTGGAATAAGATTCCCCGCCGAACGCTCTGTTGTGCGTAAACGGTATGGTAAGAGGTGTCTGAGGCACCTTGGGACCGTAGGTGAGTTTGCTCACGAACAGGTGGTCGCCTGTGTAGAGCGTGCTCTCCATGGAGGAAGACGGAATCTTGAAGGCCTGGAAGAAGAAGATATTGATGAACGTGACCACTACGACCGCGAAGATAATCGCATCGAGCCAGTCAAGCCAGACATTGTGCTTCTCCCCCTCCTTGTACTCTTTTTTCCAGAAGAGCCATTTCACCTTTTTGGTGATGATGAGGTCGAAGATAATGCCAAGGCCCAGGAGCCACCAATAGTTCCCCAGCCAAATCACCCACGCGATGTACAGCAGAGCCCAGAAGCCCAGCTTTACCCAGCGGTTTTGGATGATTTCCTTCAAGGTCATGGCGTGAGAAGGCTACTTGACAGAGTTCACGATAGCCTCGAACGCCTGCGGATTGTTCATTGCAAGGTCTGCGAGGACTTTCCGGTTGAGGCCGATGTTCTGCTTTGCGATACGGCCCATGAACTGGGAGTAGGTGAGGCCATACTGACGTGCGGCAGCGTTGATACGCTGGATCCACAGTGCGCGGAATTCACGTTTCTTGGCCTTTCTGTCACGGTATGCGTAGGTGAGACCCTTTTCGTAGGTGTTCTTCGCAACCGTCCAGACGTTTTTCCTGGAGAGGAAATAGCCGCGGGTTCTGGAGAGAATCTTCTTGCGGCGTGCCCTTGAGGCAACAGAGTTAACTGATCTAGGCATAAATTTTTTCTTTTTTGGAGGCAGTGACCATCGGTATGGTGCTTTCTGACTGCGTTCCAGTTAAACAAATAAGGTTCTTAGAGGACCAGCATTTCCTTGATTCTCTGAACGTCCACCTTCTCTGCGATGGCGAAATGGTCCAGATTCCTCTTCTGCTTCTTGGTCTTCTTGGTGAGGATGTGGCTGTG
>JAGAAY010000089.1 GCA_017615065.1 Bacteroidales bacterium
AGCGGTAGTTCTCTGCGCCCATGCCAAGATTCACGTGCCACTTCATGCGGGTTTCCTTCCACTTCTTGAACCAGTCAAGCTCAGTACCGGGCTTGATGAAGAACTGCATCTCCATCTGCTCGAACTCCCTCATGCGGAAAATGAACTGGCGCGCAACAATCTCGTTGCGGAAAGCCTTGCCGATCTGTGCGATGCCGAAAGGAATCTTCATACGGCCGGTCTTCTGCACGTTCAGGTAGTTCACAAAGATGCCCTGGGCCGTCTCCGGACGCAGATAAATGAGGTTGGCGCCATCGGCAGTGGAACCCATCGATGTGGAGAACATCAGGTTGAACTGACGCACCTCCGTCCAGTTGCAAGTGCCGCTGATGGGGCATACGATGTTGCAGTCGATGATGATCTGGCGATACTCCGCAAAGTCATTTGCTTTTTCGGCAGCCACGTAGCGGTTGTGAACCTCGTCCCACTTCGCCTTCTCGCGAAGAACGTTGGGATTTGTGGCGCGGAACTGCGCCTCGTCAAAGGCGTCGCCGAACTTTTTGCGGCCCTTGGCCACTTCCTTCTCGATCTTTTCCTCGATCTTGCCCAGGTAATCCTCGATCAGGACATCGGCCCTGTAGCGCTTCTTGGAGTCCTTGTTGTCGATGAGGGGGTCGTTGAACGCACCCACATGGCCGGATGCCTCCCAGATGCGGGGATGCATGAAAATGGCCGAATCGATACCCACGATATTCTCGTTGAGCCTGGTCATAGCCTCCCACCAGTAGTTCTTGATGTTGTTCTTGAGCTGCACGCCCATCTGGCCGTAGTCGTACACGGCTGCAAGGCCGTCATAAATCTCGCTGGAGGGGAATATGAATCCATACTCCTTGCAGTGGGCTACCAGCACCTTGAAAAGTTCGTCTTGTGTCATATAGCGTATTATTTTGTCATTTCGAGCGTAGCCGAGAAATCTCTTTTATTGTGTTAATCATTGATACCAGCCCGTTGGCTCTTGTTGGCGAAAGGTTTTCCTTTAGGCCGATCTCGCCGATGAAGGCGAAGTCGTCATCGGCAATTTCCTCGGGCGTGAGGCCGGAGTAGACGCTGATGAGGAGCGAGATGATGCCTTTGGTGATGATGGCATCGCTGTCGGCGGTGAACCACAGGAGGCCGTCGCGAAGTTCGGCATCCAGCCACACGCGGCTCTGGCAGCCCTTGATGAGCCTGTCTTCTGTCTTTTTCTCCTCCGGGAACGGCTCCAGCGCCTTCCCCAGCTCAATCAGGTACTCGTACCGGTCCAGCCACTCGTCATACAACGAGAAGTCCTCGATCACCTTATTTTTCCTTTCCTCTTTTGTCATATTCTCAAACTATCTCCCTGAGGGGAATTTTTACAAAATCACGCTCGTCGATCAGCGGATGCGGGATTTTGAGCGTGGGCTCGTTTATGGTGTATTTGCCATAATAGAGTATGTCGATGTCGATGGGGCGGTTGTGGTACTCCCGCTTTCCGTCGGGGCCGATGGCGGGTTCGTCGCTGCGGCCCATCTGTTTTTCGATGCGCTTCACCGTGTCTAGTATGCTCAAGGCGTGCTCCGCGGGGCTTCCTTTGCGGGGAAGGCGGAACACCACGCACTGGTTCAGGAAATCGGGCCCGTCAAAGCCCCAGGCGGGGGTTTCGATTATCGAGGACGCTTTTTTCGGCAGGGTGCCGAAAGCATCGGCCATCATTGCCACGGCCGCAGCGAGGTTGTCCTCGCGGTCGCCCATGTTTGAGCCAAGGCCGAAGTATACGTCCACCCTTTCCATCCTAGTCGTTCAGTTTGCTGTAGTCGTCTTCCTCATAGTCCAGACCTAACTCCACGCGGGCCTCTTCGGACAGCATGCTCTTGTCCCACACGGGCTCGAAGGTGAGCTCGATGTCACATCTGGTAACGCCGGGCACGCCTTCCACGGCCAGCTTTGCCTCTGCCATAACCTGATCTGCCATGGGGCAGTTGGGGGCCGTGAATGTCATCAGCAGGGATACCTCGCGAGCCTTGTTGATGTTCAGCTCGTAAATCAGGCCCAGGTCGTATATGTTCACCGGAATCTCCGGATCATACACCTCCTTAAGCGCCTGAATCACAGCCGCATACATCGGCTGCAACTCCTTCACGTCCTCTGCCGTCAATATGTTGTTTTCTTCTGTCATACCAACATGCCTATCGCCTTCTCCAGGCATTGCGTAAAATACTCCGCCTCTTCCATCGTATTGTACGGAGCGAACGACGCGCGCAACAGCCCCGTGACGCCAAGGCGGTCCATCAGGGGTTCCGCGCACATCTGGCCGCTGCGGAGAGCGATGCCCATTTTGTCCATTATAAGGGCAAGGTCCTCGTGGTGCGCGCCCTCCACTTTGAAGGAGAACAGGGGCACCTTGCGGTCCATTTCCGCAGGACAGCCATACAGGGTTATTCTGGGATGGTTGTCCAGATAGTCGTATATATATCCCTTTATATTCTCCTGATTCTCAACGAGTTCTGCATCACTAAAGCACTTATCCAGCAGGTCCAGTGCGGGCACAAGCGAGGGAACGGCGTTTATGTTCTGAGTGCCGGCTTCAAACTTGCCTGGAAGCTTTGCCCATGTGCTGCCGGTAAACTTCACGGTTTCTATCATTTCTCCGCCGCCCATGAACGGTGGCATCGCGTCCAATAACAGCCGTTTTCCGTAAAGCACGCCTGTACCGCTGGCCGCGAACAGCTTATGGCCGGAGAACACGTAGAAGTCACAGTCCAATTCCTGCACGTTCACGCGGCGGTGAACCGCACCCTGGGCACCATCGACAAGCACCGGAACGCCGTTTTCATGGCAAATCTGAGCGATTTCCCGGATGGGATTCTCTATGCCGAGAACGTTGGAGACGTGCGTTACAGCCATCAGGCGGGTATTGTGAGTGATGAGACTGCGCAGATGGCCGATTTGCAATTCGCCGTTGTCATCCACCTCCAGAACCTTCAGCGTAGCCTTTTTGCGCTCGCAAAGGAGCTGCCAGGGGACGATGTTGGAGTGGTGTTCCGCCTCAGTGACGATTATTTCGTCGCCCTCGCCCACAAAGGCCTCGCCGAACGAATATGCAACAAGATTGATGGAAGCCGTGGCGCCGGAAGTAAAAACGATCTCCTCCGGATGCGCCGCGCCGATGAACTCCTGCACTCTCCTTCGGGCTCCTTCGTATGCGTCGGTTGCGTCCTGCGCCATCTTATGAACGGCCCTGTGAAGGTTGGAATTCGCTGTGTTACAAGACGTTACAAAAGCGTCGACAACACTTTTAGGGCGCTGTGACGTGGCGGCGTTGTCCAGATAGACAAGGGGCTTGCCATATACTTTCGTGTCCAGAACAGGGAACTGTTCCCGTAGTTGTTGAGGTTTCATTACGTCTTGTATAAGTCTACAAATTTACATAATTTTGCGATATGATAGATTATATTAAAGGACAAATTGCAGAACTCACGCCCACGGCCGTCGTGGTGGAATGCTACGGTGTTGGTTACAACATCCTCATCTCCCTGCAAACATACGAAGCCCTTCAGGGCAAGGCCGATGCGAAAGTGTACATCCACCACTATCTCCGGGAAGACGAAGAACTCTACTATGGTTTCGCCACCCGGGACGAGCGCGAACTCTTCCGCCTCCTGATCAGCGTCTCCGGCATCGGCGCCAGCATCGCCCGTATGCTTCTGTCGTCCTTAACATCCGAGGAACTGCGCAGCGCAATCCTCTCGGAAGACATCCATAAAATCAAGAGTGTCAAGGGAATAGGTGTAAAGAGCGCCCAGCGCCTTGTGCTTGAACTCAAGGATAAAATCGTCAAAGGAGCCGGGGCCGATTCCCCCGCACTCTTCTCCACCGGCACACCTGCCGTTGTGGACGAAGCCACCAACGCCCTGGTCATGCTTGGCTTCACCAAAGCAAGCATCGCCAAAGTTATGCCTTCACTGCTGAAAGAAAATCCCTCCGCCAGAGTCGAAGACCTCATCAAAGCGGCTTTGCAGAAACTATAGTATACAAAGCTACCTGCCGAAATAGACAAGCAATACGGAGATGTCGGCGGGGGAGACGCCAGAGATGGATGAAGCCTGCGCTATTGTGGCGGGTTGGTAGCGCTTGAGTTTTTGGCGGCATTCGATGGAGAGCCCCTGGATGCGGTCGAAGTCAAAATCGGCGGGGATTTTGATGTATTCCAGGCGCTCGTTCTTTTCTGCCTGCTGGCGTTCGCGGTCGATATAGCCGGAGTATTTCAGGGCGATCTCCACAGATTCCACAACTTCCCGCGAGAATGTTCCACATGGAACAATTTCCAGCAATTCCGACAAAGACAGTTCGGGGCGGGACACCAGTTCTGAGAGGTGCTTACTTTCCGAAAGCGGCGTTGATTCCTTCGAAATCAGCAACGATTCCACCTCTGCCGGACGCACCTTTTTCGCTGCAACAAGTTCTCCCAACTTCTCCACTTCTTCCTGTTTGCGACACATTGCGGCATAACGCTCTTCGCTTGCCAAACCCAAATCATGCGCAATAGGGGTGAGCCTGAAATCGGCATTATCCTGCCTCAGCAATATACGGAATTCCGCTCGCGAAGTGAACATGCGATATGGCTCATCCACGCCTTTATGAATAAGGTCGTCGATAAGAACGCCGATGTATGCCTGGTCGCGCCTGAGCACAAACGGATCCTGCCCTGAAAGCTTCCTGTGGGCGTTTATTCCCGCCATGATACCCTGGGCTGCGGCCTCTTCATAGCCAGTTGTGCCGTTAACCTGACCGGCTAAAAACAGATTCTCAACAGCTTTGGACTCCAGGGATAAATGCAAATATTGCGGGTCGAAATAGTCGTACTCTACTGCGTACGCCGGCTTGAAAATCTCAACATTCTCCAAGCCTTCTATCGCATGCAGCGCCTCGAGCTGGACCTCCAGCGGGAGAGAAGAAGAGAAGCCCTGCAGATAGAATTCCAGCGAACCGGCACCCTCGGGCTCAAGGAAAAGCTGGTGCGAATCCTTGCCTTCGAACGTGCGAAGTTTGTCCTCAATGCTGGGACAGTAGCGCGGCCCGCGACCATGAATCATTCCCGTGAAGAGTGGCGAGCGGTCAAAGCCCGTGCGCAAAATATCGTGAACCCGCTCGTTGGTTCGCAGCAGGTAGCAGTCCATTTGCGGACGCCCTCCCTGAACCGCCGACTCGCAAGACAGGAAGGAAAATCTCTCCGGGTCCGGATCGCCGAGCTGGCGCTGAAGCTTGGACACATCAACCGAACGAATGTCGATACGCGGCGGGGTTCCGGTCTTCATCCGGAAGGTGGGAATACCCAAAGCGGCCAGTTGTTCGGTTAGACCGTAAGCCGCCTTCTCGCCGATGCGCCCTCCTTCGAAACTTTGCTGGCCGATGAACATGCGGCCGTTCAGGAAGGTTCCGGCGGTTAAAACAAGTGCCCGACACTTGAAAATTGCCCCGGTAACAGTCTTAACTCCCGCAATTTTTCCATTCTCAAAGAGGAAATCGCTCGCAAAATCGGCGTAAATCTTTAAGTTACAATTACTTAGGAGTGTTTTAAGCCAAACGGCGGAAAACTTCTGTTTATCGCATTGCGCACGCGGACTCCACATCGCCGGCCCCTTTGAGCGGTTTAGCATCCGGAACTGCAGCGTTGCCGCATCTGTGACCAACCCCATCCATCCGCCAAGCGCATCGATCTCACGAACGATCTGGCCCTTGGCGATTCCGCCCACGGCGGGATTACAGGACATCTTGGCGAGCCCCTGCAAATCCGGCGTCACCAGCAGCACGCGCGAACCCAAGCCCGCAGCCGCCATCGCAGCCTCGCACCCGGCATGTCCGCCTCCCACTACAATTATGTCGAAACAATTCTCCATCTTAAACAACGAAAACAATGATAGAATATACCATCTTATTCCATTGTTTTCAACAGTTCCAAATACTCATTCTCTTTCATCCGCATCTCGGCAATATCGGCATCGGTGTGGTCGTCGTAGCCGATCAGGTGCAGGACGCCGTGGACTATTACGCGGTGAAGTTCCTCGTGGAACATTGTGCCATATTCGGCGGCGTTGGCCCGTACGGTATCCACGGATATGAACAAATCGCCGTTCAGGACTTCTTCTTCGCAATAGTCGAAGGTTATGATATCGGTATAATAGTCGTGGCCAAGGTATTTGCGATTGACGTCCAGGATTACCGGATCCGAGCAAAAGATCACCGAAATGTCGCCTATGCGGCAGCCTTCGCGGAGGGCCACTTCTTTTAGCCAGCGCGCCACAAGCCGCTTACCTTTCAATACAAACGCCGTATCCTGGGTATAAAACGATACCATAATCCAAAAATTTCCACAAAATTAGCTAAATTTGCGGATATGAGCGCATTCAAGACAGAAAAAGCGGTGTTTGTGGGCGTCGTGCTGGAAAAGGGCGGCGAGGCAAAGGTGCAGGAATACCTGGACGAACTCAAGTTCCTTGCGGAAACCGCAGGGGCTATCGGTGACAAGATGTTCACCCAGCGCATGGACAGGCCGGACAAAGCCACTTATATCGGCACCGGAAAACTCGAAGAAGTTAAGGCGTATTGCGAAGCCAACGAAATCCAGTACGTCATTTTCGATGACGAACTTACCGGAACACAACAAAGAAATATCGAAAAACAGATAGAGTGCAGCGACGTCATCGACCGGACCAGCCTCATCCTTGAGATATTCGCACAGCGCGCAAAAACGTCATACGCCAAGATGCAGGTTGAGCTTGCGCACTACCAGTACATGCTCCCCCGCCTGGCCGGCATGTGGACCCACCTGGAGCGCCAGAGGGGCGGCATGGGCACCCGCGGTGGTATGGGTGAAACCCAGATAGAGGTCGACCGCCGTATCGTCAAACAGAGAATCAGCAAGCTCAAGGACGACTTGAGAAAAGTAGACCGACAGATGGCCACACAACGCAGCAACAGAGGCTCTCTGGTGCGCCTGGCCCTCGTAGGCTATACCAACGTCGGGAAGAGCACTTTAATGAATCTCCTGGCTAAATCTGACGTCTTTGCGGAAAACAAACTCTTCGCCACCCTGGACACCACCGTGCGCAAAGTGGTCATCGAAAACGTCCCCTTCCTCCTCAGCGACACCGTAGGCTTCATCCGCAAACTCCCCACCCAGCTGGTAGAAGCCTTCAAAAGCACTCTTGACGAGGTCAGAGAGGCCGATATCCTCCTCCATGTGGTGGATATCTCCCATCCCGGCTTCGAAGAGCAGATGGAAGTGGTTGAGAAGACGCTCCGCGACATCGGCGCCGGCGAGAAACCCCAGTTCGTCATCTTCAATAAGGTCGATGCCTACAGCTATGAACCCTACGACGAGTTCTCCCTCACGCCAAAACAGCCCGTAAACCTAACCCTGGAAGAGCTCAAAAACAGCTGGATTGCCGCGGAAAAAACTCCCTGCATATTCATCTCCGCAAAAGAGAAAATCGGCATAGAAAAACTCCGCAGCGACATCTACAAGATGGTTTCTGAAATCCACGCCGGCAGGTACCCGTTCAACAATTTCCTTTGGTAAAAAGATCCAGGAATTGATGTGGAGTATATACTGAAGGAAGGGTTAATTCAGAAGACAACCCTTTCTTTATGGAATAATCTTTAGTGTTGCGGGTTATTATACAGTCGCACCCTCCTTTTTGCGCACAAACCGCCTGAAGGACATCCTCAAAGTCGCGACCTCTCATATATATTGCCGATTGTAGCATCTCTGAATCCATCGGCAAAACCTCTACCATCGTGGAGAGAAATTTAAGATTAACCTTTGCCATATCCTGGCCGACGGTTTTTCTGTATATATAGGCGGCGTTGATCATTGTCAGCACCGACACACAGACCGAAACCCCACCGGACTCCTGCAATTCGAAGATGCTGCCGCATTCTATATAACCATCTCTTTCCAGAAGTAAATCCAGAAGAACATTCGTGTCGAGAAATACTTTCATTTTGAAAGAAGATATTGAAGACGGTCGTCTTTGATGGCCTCCAAATCAATTGTTTCGGGCCTCGCAGAACCCACCAATCTCCTTACAGAGGGACTCAAAAAAGGCGTTTTCCTGTTTTTGGACGCCGCCTCTTTCTCCAACATTTCTTCAATAAGCCTCTTTAAAGAAATCTTTCTCCTTGATGCCTCGGCGCTTAGCGTATAAAATACAGGAGCTTTAATGTCGATGAGTTTTCTGATCGCTTCCATATATATTTTTTACAAAGATATATATAATTATCGATAATACAAAAAAGAGCGATGTCCAAACGGACACCGCTCTTTATTTAGAGTAATACTGGTATTGTATTACCAGCCCTTAGCAACGAGCCACTGCTCAAACTCTGCAGCATCTTCTCCCCAACCGGTTTTCTTCTGTCCCTTAAGGGTATATGAATCAGAAGTGCCGTCTTTGTAGTTAAGGGTATACTTAAACTCAATAGAGTCGGCTTTATAACCTGAAGGAGTCACAACACCGTCAGTAACAACCTTACCATCGGTAATAGTTGCAGACTGTGCAAGGGTGAAATATGCCGGCCACTGTCTTGTTGCGGTATACATTGAACCATTGCTAGCCATTGATTCATAATAAGGATTCCAGGCTGTCGTAGGTTCAGCTGCTGCAACGTTCGTTGCAGAGAACGTCAGATTTTCTGCATCAATGTCAATCTTGAAGCGAACCGCATACAGTCGCTGCCAGTTGCAATATGAATAATCCATATCAACAATGGTAATCCAGCCGGCATCGGGATCGTCGTTGGTAGTATTAGTAATTACGATTCCAAAGATTGTAGTAGTATCTGTCTGTCCTTCAGGAATGGCAAATGCCATATACTTTCCGTCAATCTTGTAGATTGCGGTCATATCGGGATCGCCAACCTTGTAGGTTTCGCAAGAGAACAAAACTGCGATAGCAGCGACAAGTGCTGAAATTTTGAATATAGTCTTCATAGTCATTCAGTTTTTATTTGTGCCACCACATTTTTTCATCAACGGCAAGAGGTGCCGGAGAATTGGGATTATAGTCGGCAGATGTCTTGGAATAGATGAAACGCCTGGGATAATTACCGGCAGCGAGAACTCCACTTTCATTCGTAATGGTTGTTCCGCGGGTAGGATATCCGGTACGGTTCAGGTCGAACCATGATTCCCAAGGAAGACCGTGAACATTGGACGCCCACTTCTGATTGATTACCTGCTCAACCATTGACTCAACGGTACCAGGAACAAAGAGATACGATGTGGCAAGAAGGGCTGTTGCATCTGCGGCTTTGCATCCAACACGAACGAACGCTGCCTTAACTGCGGCATCGTATGCGGCGGCAGCGGCCACGGCATTATTCAAACGGGCGTATGCTTCGGCCTGCAGGAACAAAGCCTCATCAACAGTGCTGAAGTAAACGGCCTCGGTAGGATAAAGAGCCAGACGGCTGCTGCTTTCGGGCTTTACAGTCTGTCCGTAAGGAGCACCCATAACAACGCCACCGGGATTTTCGTCATAGTAATACTTGAGACGAGGGTCGGTTGCTGAAAGAACATTCAAAACATCGCTGCAGCAGCGGATGTTGGCATCGGTATTCAGCTGGCGGCGGTCGCTCTCATAGAAAGGATTGGACTTGTTGGCCTCATTGGCAAAGTTGTCGAACGCTGCATCCTGTGCAAGGAAATTATCCTCGGCAAGGAGGTTCTGGATCTTTGTCTTATTGGCAGTGAAGTCACGAAGGAGAACCTTCAGGTAAAGGGTGTTCACAAACTGGAACCATGCATCAGTGTCACCGCCGAAGACCATATCGGAACTGACGGAAACGTTCTGAACCTCATCAGCGGCTGCTTTGGCGGCATCCATTGCGCGGATTTCCTCGCAAAGAGCAATGATGATACCCTGCATCTCCTGTGCGGAATCGAATTTAGGAGTCTGGGTTTCCTTAAGATATCCTTCTGTGTATGCAACATCTCCGTAAAGAGAGGTGAGAAGGTACAGCGAATATGCCAGCATGGCTTTTGCTTCCAGCGTGTAGTTGCTGGCATTTCCTTTTTCTTCTGCCTTAGCAACAACCTCCCTGATACGGGGGAGAACCGAAGCATAGAAATAAGTCCAGGGGCTGGTAAAGGTAGAGTTGGTCACATCGTTCGTCATGATAGTGTAATACTGGTTAGTATTAGCGTTCTGAACGACATACTGTGCCCAGAATGAACCATAGAGGGAGAGTTCATAACCCACTTTATCTGCCGTCATCAACTGGATGGTAGGCATAAGCATGGCCATGTCGGCTTCTCCCACATAGTTGGGGTTGGTATTGATATCCAGCCATTTATTGCAGCTTGTAGCTACGAGAGCCGCACTAAGCGCAAGAATGGTAAAGAATTTTTTCATAATGCAATCTCCTTTCTTTTAGAAAACAATCTTGATGTTGCAACCCACATTGCGGGTGGAAGGAGCGGAGTAGTATTCTCCGTAGAGAGAGCCAAGGTCGTTACCATAGTTGGTCATATCCGGGTCGATAAGTCCCTGCTTGGGAGTCCACATGAGAAGGTTGCGGCCGAAGAAACCGACCTCGATTGTGGAAAGCCAGTTGATATTGG
Organism: Bacteroidales bacterium; assembly: GCA_017615065.1. Lineage (GTDB taxonomy): Bacteria > Bacteroidota > Bacteroidia > Bacteroidales > UBA932 > Cryptobacteroides. Next base: position 10,625 of record JAGAAY010000089.1, read on the forward strand.
CAAACAGCTTCTCGGGAAGACGGTAGGAAGCGGTGAGTTCACGGAGCTTCAGATAGGTCTTATCGAGGAGGTTGTCACGATAACGAACATAGTTGTAGTTGGAATACCACTCACCGTTAATATTGTAGTAGGAATTAACGGGAAGGTTATTCTCTACATATATAGGCTTACCTGTAGCAGCGTCTGTGCCGGCCTGGTAAACAGCGTGCTGGTGTACCCAGGGATCACGGAGGTTGTACATGGTTTCTTCTGCATTACCGTCGAACAGGGCGATACCCTTTGTTGCGGAATACATCAGACCACCCTTACGATAGTCGAAGCTTGCACCGAAGGTGAAGTTCTTGTAACGGATGTTAGTATTGAGACCCATGGTGAAGTCTGAGTCGGCCTTACCAAGAGTTTCATACTCTGTATTATCGTATAAGGGGAGACCGGTGATATTGTGAACTATGGTGTATCCGTTGAACTCGCTTTCGGGATCATCCACAGTTGCAATCTTATAGTCTACCCAAGTGCCAACAGACTCTCCAAGGATAGCTTTCAGCTGAGGACCGCTGGAAAGACCGTAAATTGTATATTCTTTCACTTCGTCCCAGAGTTCTTCAACTATGTTGTTGTTCTTTGAGAAGGTGTAGCCGATGGTCCATTCCAGATCCTTGGTGCGTACAGGAACAACGCCAACTGCAACCTCAATACCCTTGTTGCGGATCTTACCGACGTTGCGGACAGCGGAGGTATAACCGGATTCGGGAGCGAGGGTTGCGGAAACAATCTGGTTCTCTGTGAGTTTGTCATAGAGGGCCACATCGAAGCTTAAGCGGTTCTTGAACAGACGTACATCCACACCGAGTTCTTTTTCAGTTGAAATCTCGGGCTTGAGGTCGGTTGAAGGAATGCGGGCGCTCTTGTTCAGACCAACAAAGCTGTTGAGAGGGAACGTAAGGCTGCCGAATCCACCGGTGGCGGAAGCAAGTGAATAGTAGCTGGAAGTATAGTAAGTGGGAGCGTCGCTACCGGTCTTACCATAACCGCCACGAATCTTGAGGAAGCTCAGGACATCACTCTTGATATCGAACAGGTCTGTAAGGATAACAGAACCGTTAGCACCCCAGTAGAAGTAGTCGTTGTCGTTGATAGGAAGGGTTGAAGACCAGTCGTTACGGGCAGAGAGAGTCAGATAGATTGCATCTTTCCAACCGAAGTCTGCCTGTGCGTAAGCACCAATAAGGCGGCGCATCGACATTGAAGAGGCGGCCTGAGGAACAGCACCTGCAGTGTTGAGGAAGCTATTCCAACCGGAAATGACAATACCGTCGAGGGTACCGGAAATGGCGGAAGCGTCACGCTGGTTCACATTGACACCGGCAACTCCGTGGATGGAGATATCCTCACCAATGCGATAGTCAGCATTCAGGAGGAAGTTGGCATCAATCTGAGATGAACGCTGTGCTACCTGATATACGTTACCGTTTTCAGCAGATGCTCCTTCATTTTCTGCATAAGATCCAGGATTGAAAGTCCAGAGGTTGTTGAAATCCTTCTCGATGAAATTGGTTACATCCAGACCGCCGCGGGCGATGAACTGGAGACCCTTCATGAGCTGAAGGCCAAACTCTGCGCTGCCGTATACACGGTCGTCGGTATAGGTGGAGTAGTTATTGTCCAGAGTCCACCAGGGGTTCTGTGCATACGGAGTATAGAAGTTATCCGCATTGTTAAGAACGTTCTGCCAGTCGCGGACATCGGCATAGTCGACATTCACAGGATACTGGAGGATGTCCTGATAGATGGTGGAACCGCTGCCGCCCTGACCGGTCATGGAGTTGCGGACATTCTTGCGGACATAGTTGATGCTGTAGTTCAACCATGCGAGACCGTCGTGGATCTTGGTGTTTCCACGGAACGAGAAGTTGTTCCTCTTGTAGAAGTCGTTCTTTCCGGGGAGAATACCGTCGGAATTGATATTACCATAAGAAACTACAAAACCGGTTGATTTACTACCGCCCTTGATGGTAATGTTGTTGTTGGCTTCGAAACCGTTGGTGTAGAAGTTCTTCAGAGAATTCTTCTTGTAAGAGTAAGAGGTGTGGTACTCGGGGTTGTCCCAAATATCATCATAATTTCCGGGGTTGTAACCGGCAAAACCTGCACCGGGACGCCAGATAACGTCACGTCCATCCAGGAGGTTACCCCATGAACCATTCTCTGTAGGAGAATAACAGTCGAACACATAGCCGTCATAGCTATAGAACCAACCCTGACCGAAACGGTTCTGGATCTGAGGGATACGGAGGACGCTGCTCACCTGGAAGGAGCCGTCGTAGGTAACCGTGATGTCTTCATTCTGAACACCGCGCTTGGTGGTGATGATAATAGCACCATTACTTGCACGTGAACCATAAAGAGCGGTTGCGGACGCACCCTTGAGAACGGTGATGGACTCGATGTCTTCCGGGTTGACATCAGAAGCCTGGTTACCGAAGTCGATGGAGTTGTTCAGTCCCTGGTAACCCATGGTGCTGTTAGACATTGGAACACCGTCCACGATGTACAGCGGGGAGTTACTTGCGAATGAAGAATAACCACGGACGATAACCTTCTGGGAAGTACCGGTACCGCCAGACGAAGAAATCTGGACACCGGCAACCTTACCGGACAGACCGGAAAGGGCGTCAGCAGAGTGTCCCTTGATAATTTCCTCGGCGCGGACGGTGGTTGATGCGTAACCCAGCGTCTTCTCTTGCCTGGTCATACCTGTTGCGGTGATAACCACTTCGTCGAGGCCGATGGCATCTTCCTCCATGGTTACATCGATACGGGTCTGACTTCCGACAGGAACCGTAACGTCTTTCATTCCGAAGAATGAAAATTTCACAGCGTTACCGTTGCGGATGTTCAGGGTATAAGCACCCGTTGCATCGGTAACTGTGCCGATATTGGTGCCCTCCACAATAACAGAAACACCGGGCAGGGGATCGCCATTCTGGTCGATAACCGTACCGGAAATCTGCTTGTTCTGCGCATAAAGCGTAGTTGTTAGAACAGCCAAAAGGCACGCCATGAACAGTCTTGCTTTTTTCATAAGCGTAGAGATTTAGTTAAACATAAAATATTGATACAAAAGTTGTTCTATCTTTTTAAAACAGCCTTTTCGGGCTCAATATACTTTTTCCCGAAATGCAAAGATTGAACTTTTTTTTCAAATACCCAAATTTTGAAAGCTTAATTAAAATACCAAATTAACACTGTAAGGGTATGTTTTTCAGTATTTTTAAAATTAATTTACTGTCAAAGAACTAACAATTGTTAACAAAAATGCCCTGTTTATTTGATATTTTAATATTAAAAAAATTTAAGAATTAATTAAAAATATTATTTAAAGGCCTCTATTCGCTGAATCTGGCCTTTAAATATTCACGGTTCAGCCGGGCTATATGGTCGATGGTGACGTGTTTGGGGCACTCCATCTCGCAGGCCCTGGTGTTTGTACAGTTGCCGAATCCCAGTTCGTCCATCTTGGCAACCATTGCGCGTGCACGCCTTGCTGCCTCCGGTTTACCCTGGGGTAACAGGGCCAGTGAAGAAACCCTGGCGGCCACAAATAGCATTGCCGATCCGTTCTTGCAGGTGGCAACGCAGGCACCGCATCCCACACATGCGGCTGCATCCATCGACAGTTCCGCATCATCGTGGGGAATAAGTACTGTATTGGCATCCTGTGCCGATCCGGCACGCACCGTAATAAAACCTCCAGCCTGGAGAATCTTGTCAAAAGCCTGACGGTCTACAACCAGATCCTTAATCACCGGGAAAGCACCGCTTCTCCAGGGCTCCACGGTAATTGTTGCGCCGGGTTTGAAATGACGCATGAACAACTGGCAGGTGGTTACCTGATCGTCCGGCCCGTGCGCGCGCCCGTCTATATATAAGGAACAGGCACCGCAGATTCCTTCGCGGCAGTCGTGGTCGAACGCGATGGGTTCAATACCCTTGCGGATCAACTGGTCGTTCAGTATATCAAGCATTTCGAGGAAAGAAGCGTCTTCCTCCACATCCGTAACGTGATATGTCTCGAAATGGCCTTTGCTCTTGGCGTTACGCTGACGCCATACTTTCACATTGTATTCCATATCAGTCCTTATAGTTACGGGTTGCTATCTTGATATTCTCATACTTGAGAGGTTCCTTATGTAGCTGAGGCTCAACATCTTCTCCCTTGTATTCCCAGGCGCCCACATACATGAAGTTCTCATCGTCACGCTTTGTTTCACCCTCCTCCGTCTGCATTTCCTCGCGGAAATGGCCGCCGCAGGATTCCTTGCGGTTAAGAGCGTCGCGAGCCATGAGTTCGCCGATGTCGAAGAAATCCACCAGCCTCAAAGCCTTTTCCAGTTCCTGGTTGAATTCCTCGTTTGTTCCGGGAACGCGTACCGTCTTCCAGAATTCCTCGCGCAGGGCCTTGATTTCTTCAATACCCTTCTTAAGACCTTCCTCGTTGCGGGCCATACCCACATATTCCCACATAATGTGGCCGAGTTTCTTGTGAATACTGTCCACAGTTTCTGTTCCCTTCACTGCAAACAGCTTTGCAATGCGCTCCTTGACAGCCTTTTCTGCCTTTTCAAACTCAGGGGCGTTTACATCGGTCTTAGGCTCCGCAAATTTATGGGAGAGATAATCGCCGATGGTGTAAGGAAGAATGAAATATCCGTCGGCCAGACCCTGCATAAGGGCTGATGCGCCCAGGCGGTTTCCTCCGTGGTCGGAGAAGTTTGCCTCGCCGATAGCGTATAGGCCGGGAATTGTGGTCTGAAGATCATAATCCACCCAAAGTCCTCCCATTGTATAATGGATGGCGGGATAAATCATCATAGGTTCTTCCCAGGGCGATGACGACGTAATCTTCTCGTACATCTGGAAAAGGTTGCCGTAGCGCTCTTCCACCCTCTGGTGACCGAGCCTCTTGATTGCATCGGCAAAATCCAGGAATACTGCCAGACCTGTTTCATTAACACCGAAACCTGCATCGCAACGCTCTTTTGCAGCGCGGGATGCAACGTCACGGGGAACCAGGTTTCCGAAGGCGGGATAACGGCGCTCGAGATAGTAATCACGGTCTTCCTCAGGTATCTGGGAAGGCTTTATTTCGTGATTACGGAGTTTCTTCACGTCCTCCATCTTCTTGGGTACCCAGATACGGCCGTCATTACGCAGTGATTCACTCATAAGGGTGAGTTTGCACTGCTGGTCTCCGTGAACCGGAATACATGTGGGATGGATCTGGGCGAAGCACGGGTTGGCAAAGAACGCTCCCTTGCGGTATGCCTGCATAATGGCGCTGCCGTTGGAATTCATTGCATTGGTGGAAAGGAAATAAGTGTTTCCGTATCCGCCGGTTGCAAGAACCACCGCATGTGCTCCGAAACGCTCAATTTCACCGGTAACGAGATTACGGGCAATAATACCCTTTGCCTCGCCGTTTATAATAACGAGGTCAAGCATCTCGTGACGCGGATAACTCTTTACGGTTCCAGCCGCAATTTCCTTGTTAAGTGATGCATAAGCGCCAAGAAGCAGCTGCTGACCGGTTTGACCGCGGGCGTAGAATGTACGGCTCACCTGGACACCGCCGAATGAACGGTTGGCCAGATATCCGCCGTATTCACGGGCGAAAGGAACACCCTGAGCCACACATTGGTCGATGATGGCTGCGCTTACTTCGGCCAGGCGGTAAACGTTTGCTTCCCTGCTGCGGTAGTCGCCTCCCTTGATTGTGTCGTAGAAGAGACGATATACTGAATCGTTATCGTTCTGGTAGTTCTTTGCAGCGTTAATACCACCCTGGGCGGCAATTGAATGCGCCCTTCTGGGGGAATCGCTGATGCAGAAAATCTTGACATTATATCCCAGCTCGCCAAGTGAAGCGGCTGCGGAAGCTCCGCCAAGACCGGTTCCAACTACGATAACTTCCAGTTTCCGCTTGTTGTTGGGGGAAACGATCCTGATTTCGGCTTTGCGTTTTGCCCATTTTTGAGCTAACGGACCGTCAGGAATCTTGGAGTTAAGTTTTAAGTCGGCCATATAATAACTTTTAGGTTTTAGGCTTAGTAATGCAAGTCTAACAAAAAAAATAGAAAAGTACAAACATTTAGCACTTTTCTATTAAAAATTAGTATAAAACATTCCGTCTAATGGCCAGTCTGGACTAAAAGTTTTTTTGTCTGAAAAATGCCAAAAAAACTTTTGTCCAGTACTGTCCTGTACTACATTAAACCCTAAAAGAGACTTCCAGTCTCGTCTGGCGTGGATTTCCGCATCGGAAGATACGCGTCAAGGCCGAGGTGATGATAGGCGAGGTCGGTGGCGACGCGGCCGCGCTGGGTGCGGACGATGAAGCCTTCTTTGATTAAGAAGGGTTCGTATACTTCTTCCAGTGTGCCTGTGTCTTCGCTTATGGAGGTTGCAAGGGTACCTACGCCAACAGGACCGCCTTTGAAGGTGGTTATAAGGGTGCGAAGGATCTTGTTGTCGATGGAATCCAGGCCGCGGGTATCAATCTTTAGCTTGTTCAAGGCGAAGCGGGCTATTTCAAGGTCGATGCTGCCGTTACCCACCACCTGGGCAAAGTCACGGACCCGTTTTAATAAAGCATTTGCAATACGTGGAGTTCCGCGGCTGCGAAGCGCTATTTCTGAAGCTGCATCGTCATCAATCGTAATATTGAGAATGGTAGCGCTGCGGATTATAATCTTTTTCAACTCCTTTGTATCGTAATACTCCAGAGCACAGTTAATACCAAAACGTTCGCGAAGAGGAGCTGTGAGTAAACCGCTCCTGGTTGTTGCGCCAACAAGTGTGAAAGGATTGAGGGTTATACGCACAGATCTTGCACCGGGCCCCTTGTCAATCATTATATCTATCACATAATCTTCCATTGCGGAATACAGGTATTCCTCAACTTCAGGTGACAGACGATGAATCTCATCAATAAACAGTACATCTCCTGTCTCAAGGGATGTGAGTAATCCGGCCAGATCCCCGGGCTTGTCAAGTACCGGCCCGCTGGTTACCTTCATGTTTACACCCATTTCATTGGCTATGATATGTGCCAGGGTTGTTTTTCCCAGACCGGGAGGGCCGTGGAAAAGAGTATGGTCCAGGGCCTCTCCGCGCATTTTCGCAGCCTTTATATATATGTTGAGATTGGATACGATTTCGTTCTGTCCGGTAAAATCGTCCAGTTCCTGCGGGCGGATTATTCCGTCCAATTCATTATCTTTGCGCTGATTTGTGCTGTGAGGGTCGAAATCACTCATGGGGGCGGTCGGTTTTTCAGCTACAAATATAGTTCTTTTTATTTTATTGAAGATTTTGATGATTATACGCCTGTTGAAATGTTAATAAATTATATAAGTATTTAATTATTAATTATTTACATTTTAAAATAGTGTTAATTACGCTGTTGGGAAACTGTTGGAAAGATGTGAAAAAGATCAGCGGAAAAAACAGGGTTCCTTTAATTTACACTTATTAACAGGCTTATCAACAGGTTTTCAACAGGAAAAAGGCATATAATGTTGATAAGTGATAAAAAAGAAGTTTTCTGCAGCGGGTTATTCCTGTCGGCCAGATGGATGGTGCTTTCCCGGGAGGCAAAAAGTGGAATGCATCTTATCGTGCTTCCTAATAAGGAAGCTGCGGAGTATTGTTCGGCCGATCTGTATAACCTCACTGAGGGAGACTGTGTCTTTTTCCTTCCCGATTCCGGAAAAAGCGTAGAACGCAGCAATTATAAATCTTCGCTCGGAGTCCAGAGAACCGCCGCCATCGGCAAAATAACAAAGGCCGAAGACGAAAGACTGTTCATAGTTTCCTATCCCGAAGCCCTGGAGGAGAAAGTGCCGTCACCATCGGCAATGAAAAACAGCCTCATCAGGATAACCGAAGGCGAGCAGCTGCCTTATAGCAAACTGATAGACTCCCTCATCGGCGAAGGATTTGAAAGGGTCGATTTTGTCTCGTCCCCCGGCCAGTTCGCAGTGCGCGGCTCCGTCATCGACATATTCTCATATTCCCTGGATAAGCCGTACCGCATTTCATATTTCGGCGATGAGGTTGACGGCATCCATATATTCGACTGTAATACCCAGCTCTCGGTAGAAAAATGCAATGAGGCCGATATCTACCCCGACATAAGCCTTGGCGAAGATACCGGCGGAGTGTCCATTGCTTCGCTTCTTCCGTCATCGGCAAGAATCTGGCTGGACTCTTCGGATATGTACAAAGGAATGGATTTCTTTGCCGATCTGGCCGGATTCCACCGCATTTTCCTGGATATTCCGCTGATGAAGCAGAATGTCGATGCCGTAAAGTTCCATATCAGCCCCCAGCCGGTATTCAACAAGAACTTCGAACTGCTTATTTCCGACATAAGGGAGAAAATAGAGAAGAACTACAAGGTTTATATCCTTGGAGAGAAGTCGTCGCAGCTGGAACGCTTAAGGTCGATAATGCTTCAGGATGAAAGTGCGCTTATGCCTGAATTTATCCAGGGGAAGACGCTTCACGCCGGTTTTATCGACCATGACAACATGGTCTGTTACTATACCGACCACGAAATTTTCGACCGTTTCCACAGGGTTCGCCTGCGCAGGAGCGTTGAAAAGTCGGAGCAACTCACCCTCAACGATCTATCGGCTTTCAATATCGGCGATTATATAGTCCATATCGACCATGGCGTTGGAGTATTCGGCGGCCTGGTGAAGATGAAGGACGATAAGGGGCGCGTGCACGAGGTCGTGAAACTGATGTACCAGGATAACGATGTAGTTTTCGTTTCAGTACATTCACTGCACAAAATTTCCCGTTTCCGTTCAAAGGAAGGAGAGGCGCCGCGTATCAATAAACTTGGATCAAAGGCCTGGGCTAACCTTAAAGCAGGTGCAAAATCCCGCGTCAAGGATATTGCAAAGGATCTTATTCAACTTTATGCCCGCCGTAAGGCTTCAAAGGGGTTCGCATTCTCTGCCGATACATACCTTCAGGAAGAGCTGGAATCTTCTTTTATGTATGAAGATACTCCGGATCAGGAAAAGGCGACAACCGCAGTAAAGCACGATATGGAGGATACACCTCCCATGGACCGTCTTATCTGTGGCGATGTTGGCTTCGGAAAGACGGAAATAGCCATCAGGGCTGCCTTTAAAGCGGTTTCCGACAGTAAACAGGTGGTAGTACTTGTTCCTACCACAATACTTTCACTGCAGCATTACGAGACTTTCCGCTCCCGTCTGGAGAACTTTCCCTGCACCGTTGATTACGTGAGCCGGCTGCGCTCCGCAAAGGAAATAACAGATATTAAGAAACGTCTCAAGGAGGGGAAGATCGATATACTCATCGGCACTCATAAAATACTCGGCGCCGGCTTCGAATTCAAGGATCTGGGGCTTCTGATAATCGACGAGGAGCAGAAATTCGGCGTGGCGGCCAAAGAAAAACTGCGCCAGTTAAGGACATCGGTGGATACTTTAACCCTTACAGCCACCCCTATTCCCCGCACCCTGCAGTTCTCACTTCTTGGCGCGCGCGACCTGTCGATAATCAATACTCCGCCGCCAAACCGTATTCCAATCCAGACGGAGATAATACTGTTCGATGAAAATGAAATAAAGAGCATTATATCTTACGAACTGAACCGCGGCGGCCAGATATTCTTCCTTCACAACAAAGTTGAGGAACTGCCTGCAATTCACGATATCCTTCACAGGCTCGTTCCTGACATGAAAATATGCGTGGCTCACGGCCAAATGGAGTCCCGGGAACTGGAAAACCGTATGCTGGACTTCATGAGGGGTGAGTACGATATGCTACTCTGCACCACTATCATCGAAAATGGTCTGGATATTCCCAACGCCAATACCATATTAATAAACGGTGCACAGAATATCGGTCTTTCAGACCTTCACCAGCTTCGCGGCCGCGTTGGACGCTCAAACAAGAAAGCTTTCTGTTATCTGATAGTGCCTCCGCTAGTTTCCATCACCGATGATGCCCGCCGCAGGCTTAAGGCTATCGAAGAGTTTTCCGATCTGGGCAGCGGCTTCAACATCGCCATGCAGGATTTGGATATCCGCGGCGCCGGCAACCTTCTCGGTGCAGAGCAAAGCGGATTCATTACCGATATGGGCTTTGAAACGTATCAGAAGATACTTTCCGAGGCGATGGAAGAACTTGGAATGGAAACCGGCATGTCAACCCGCCAGTCCCGCGAGGCGTTTGTTGAGGACTGCACCATCGAAACAGACCAGCCTGCCCTTATCCCGGATGAATACATCGACATGACGGCTGAAAAGATCCGTATATACAAAACCCTGGATTCAATGACATCGGACAAGGAAATCGACAGGCTGGCAAGGCAGCTGGAAGACCGTTTTGGCGCGCTTCCTCATGAGGTTTCCAATCTTCTGGATGTGGTTAAAATACGCAACCTGGGCGCTTCCATGGGATTTGAGAAGATTATTATAAAGAACGGAATGCAGATTATGTTCTTTGTGAGCAATCCGATGTCGGGGTATTACAAGTCGGGCCAGTTCTCCAATATACTTGACAGGGTGAATCTCCTGCAGAACCAGTTCAAATTCAATCAGGACAACGGAAAACTGCGCGTGATAACCCGCGGGGTGGATTCCCTGGGCAAGGCTCTTGGAAATTTGAAGTTGCTTCAGTAACTTTGTAAGCTATGTCAAATCTGCTGGTCGAAATAGGAAATACCGCCCTCAAGGCCGCCTGGTCGCAGGGAATGACGCTGGGAAAGACTTTCCGCTATCAGGGAGAGAAATATATGGATTTCATCCTCGGGTTAACCGCGAAGGAGAAACCTGCTGTTTTGCTTGTATCTTCGGTTGCGGAATTACCTGCCGATGACAGGGCCGTACTGGAGGGAGAATGCACCCATCTTCTTATACTTGATCCGGGCAACAGGGAATTCCTCGTGACCCACGGCCTTCCTTCCTATATATCATATGACAGGGCCGCATCCATCCTTGCCGCCCGTTATCTCTTCCGCGGAAAAGGATGTACGATAGTGGATTTCGGCACAACCCTCACGGTTGATTTCACAGATGATAAGGGTAATTATCGCGGTGGAAACATCTCCCTGGGCTGCCGTACAAGATTCAAGGCTTTAAACAGATATTCCCGCTCTCTGCCTCTTGTGAACACTCCTGAAGACTGCCCTCCGGTCGGCCTTTCGGAAACAGAATCCATAGAATCCGGCGTCGTGAACGGGATAGTGTTCGAGATAGAAGGATATCTTGCCAAGAACCCGGAAAATGTGGCCGTATTTACCGGCGGAGATGCGAATTATTTTGCAAAACGGATGAAAAATTCCATCTTTGCAGTTTGTAACCTCGTACTTATGGGGTTGGCATTAATAGCTGACGAATATGTCAAGAGTATTGATTAAAGCTTGCGCCGCGGTGGCCGGGCTGCTTTTTGCGGCTCTGGGCGCCAATGCGCAGGACAACGGAACATACAGCGGCTTTTCGCCCTATTCCGTCTACGGTGTGGGTCTCCCGCATCAGGGCGGAACGGCATACAACCGCAGTATGGGCGGGGTTGGCATAGCCGGCAGGAACAACCGTTTCATCAATATACTCAACCCTGCGTCCATCACGGCGCGCGACTCCCTCTCCTTCATGGCCGATTTCGGCCTGGACGGCCGCGCATCCATTTTCAACGACGGGCAGTACCGCAGCGGAAACAACCTGTTCAACATAAGCGACTTCGTGATATCCTTCCCCATGTGGAGAAAATCGGCCTTCATGGTGGGTATCACCCCGTACAGCGATGTGGGCTACAAGTTCGTAACCAAGAATTCCGATGCCGCATCCATTGCGGAAAACGGCATTTGCACGTCCACGGTAACAGGCGAAGGAAACACCTACCAGATGTTTGCCGGCGCCGCCGTAACTCTCTGGAACAGGCTTTCCCTGGGCGGCCAGTACATCTTCAATTTCGGAAGCATCGTGCGCAGCTCCACCGATGTTTATTCCAGTTCGGACGTCCTTGGGCAAACGCAGAGCTACACGTTCCAGGTTACCGGGCATTCCTTCAAGGGCGGCCTTCAGTATGAGCAGCCCATCGGTAACGACAGGCTCACCTTAGGCGCCACCTATCTGCTGGGAACACCAATGAATGGATATTGCACCCATTCAACCGCAAGGGTTATTTCCGGTACGAACGAAACCCCTCAGGAAGAGGAAAGCACGCTTTCCGGCCCCCGCTTCGGCAGCGAAGCCGGTTTCGGTGTCGGCTACCAGATTGCCGACAAATACCGTTTCGAACTTGATTACACCCTTTCCGACTGGCGGAATGCAGGTTTCGACGCCGTTCCAGCCCTGGCGAATGAAAATTTTTCGGCCGGGATGGGTTATTCCATAAAAGCCGGTATGGAATACACGCCCAACCGCTATGATATACGTTATTATATGCGCCGCGTTAGCTACCGTGCAGGTATGTATTTCGATAAGTCCTATTACGCGGTTAACGGTAAGCAAATCAATGATATAGGTATTACCGTAGGCGCAACGTTCCCGGTGTTTCGCTGGTATAACGGCCTCACCGTGGCCCTCCAGGCCGGCCAGAGGGGAACAGCCGGTGCCGGTATGGTGAGGGAGCGTTATTTCGGTTTCAGTTTCGGCGCCAATATCTTTGATATATGGTTCCAGAAACCTCATTATGAATAGTTTGGAACGCTTTTTGGATTTATGGCCCTTGAACGAAAATAAAAATTTAACGATATGAAAAAGTTTGCACTATTTTTCTTCGCTTTGGCAATGATGATGTTCAGCAGCAGGGTTTCCGCACAGGAGCCCAGCGCGGAATGTCTCAAGTATATGGATTTATACTCCGTAAACTTCAAGCAGAAGCAGTACGACGATGCTCTTCCCCAGTGGAGAATGGCATACAAACTTTGCCCCAGGAACAAATGGGCAAACCTTTACATTCACGGTTCAACCCTGCTCAACAGGGAAATCAAGAAGCTCGGCAACCGCAATCCCCAGTACCGCAATGCTCTCGTGGACTCCCTGCTCACCCTGCAGGACGAGCGTCTGCAATACTTCCCTACCGGAAAGAAGGGCGGCGTCGTTGTGGACCAGAGGCCTACGATCCTTAATAACAAGGGCCAGTACATCATCAACTTCCGCGACAGCGATCCCAAGTATCTGTACGACGAGCTCGGCGCCATCGTCAGTCAGCTCGGCAAGGATACCAAGGGCAGCATCCTGGTGAGATACATGCAGGCCTCCATCGACCTGTACAAGGCCGGAAAGCTCAAAGTTGACGATGTTCTGAACATCTATACCTCCTGCGCTGATTATCTTGCCGCCGCAGAGCCCGCCAACGACGAGGAAGCCGCCGCAATCGGTGAGGCTAAGGTTACCCTCGAGTCCGTTTTCGCGGAGAGCAACGTTGCATCCTGCGACAACCTGGTGGCTATTTTCGCTCCCCGCTACAATGCAGATCCCAACAACGTGGCCCTGGTTTCCAATATCGTCAAGCTCATGAACAGGGCGGAGTGTTTCAGCAGCGACCTTTACCTGAAGGCCGTTACCAAGATGCACAGCCTGGATCCTTCCGCTTCATCGGCATACTTCCTGTTCAAGCTGCACTCCAGCCGTGGAAACACCAACGAGGCTGTTAAATATATCGAAGAGGCTATCGCTTCCTGCGCACCCAGCGCCGGCGAAACCCTCGCACAGTACAACTATGAACTCGCGAGCTTCGCATACAAGAACGGCCTGAAGGCCAAGTCCTATGCAGCAGCAAGGACCGCTGCGGAACTCGACCACGGCTATGCGGGCAGGGCATACATGATAATGGGTAACCTCTGGGCCGGTACTTCCTGCGGCGGTGACGAAATCACCCGTTACGCACCCCGCTGGGCGGCATGCGACTTCTACGGAAAGGCAAAGGCCGCAGACCCGTCGCTCGCCGACGAGGCCAACCGCCAGATTTCCCGCAACAGCTATTATCCTTCGGCAGCTGACGCCTTCATGTACGGATATCACAACGGTCAGTCCTACACCGTATCCTGCGGTGGTATGACGGCCACCACCACCATAAGGCTCTCCAGGTAAGGAATGTTTCTTCGGAAGAATACTATACGTGCGATGGCAACCGCTGCGGCGGTTGCTTTCGTCGTATTTTCGTGCAAGGGAAAACTGTCTGAAGCCGACCGCCTGAACCTGGACGAAACGCCCCTGCAGAGGGTTACCGGAATGTTCTATGTGCAAACTGAAAACGGTATCCTGCAGATGAGGGTTGAGGCCCCGGTAATGGAGGTTTACGAGAAAGACACGTGCTCCTATGACCTGTTTCCGGAGGGGCTGTCGGTGTTCGGATATGCCGAGGACGGCTCGCTGGAAACCATAATCCGCTCGAACAAGGCGCGCCACGACAAATCAAAGGTCAGCGGCGACGAGCACTGGTCGGCATTCGGTCACGTGGTGGTGAAAAACGTGATGAAGGGAGAGACCATGGAAACAGACACAATTTACTGGGACCAGGGAAAGAAGGAAATCTACACACAGTGCTATGTGAAGATGTATTCTCCCAACGGTTTCATGCAGGGATACGGCATGCGCTCGGACGATATGGCCCGCAATGCAATCATTCATCAGCCGTTCGACAGTTACGGCGTAGTGGTGCAGGATTCTACCGAAGTTCTGATAGATTCGGCTAATTTTATCGGCCCTTTGTTAAAAAAGAGGTGATTTTTCGGAAAAAATAGCTATCTTCGCACCCTTATTCGAAAAAATTAAAAAATTAGATAACAAAATGGCAGTTTTAGAGAAAATGCGCGGATGGGGAATTGTGCTCTCAATTCTCGTGGCTGTTCCCCTCCTCATGTTTGTCATCGACCCCAGCCAGGTGATGCAGACAATCCAGTCGACTTCGTCTAAATATGATGTTGGAAAGATTGGTGGACAGAAGGTTACATATACCGATTTCCAGAATGACGTGGACCGTTTCACCAAGATCGGTGAGGTTCTCGGCGGCGGTGTAACAGGTGAGCAGCAGCAGAAGCAGGCCCGCGAGGCCGCATGGCAGGAGCTCATCGACCGCAATCTTTTCGTGAAGAACGCCCGTGCCGCAGGCATCAACGTCGGCAAGGACGAAATGCACGACCTGATCAACGGCGATATGGTTTCTCCCATCGTTGCCGGTCTGTTCAGTGACGAAACCGGCAGTTTCTCCAACGATGTGTTCCTGGGATTCCTGGAGCAGGTGGAAATGGACGAGACAGGCCGTCTGGGCATGGTTTGGAATTACCTTCAGAATTCCGTGAACACCAGCCAGTACTATCAGAAGTACAATGCGCTCTTCACGGCATCGGCATACCAGAACGCCCTGGAGCTCAACGCCATGATTGCGGAGAACAACAATACCGCAAACGTGGAGTTCGTGATGGTTCCCCTTTCCTTCATGCAGCAGGACAGCACCGTGGTGGTTTCCAACAGCGAAATCAAGAAGTTCTACAACGCGAACAAGGACAGGATGTTCAAGCAGATTGCCAGCCGCGAGGTGGAATATGTCGTGTTCGAGGTCAAGCCTTCGGACGAAGACATCGCCGAACAGAACAACAGCTTCGCTTCACTCTGGGATGAGTTCTCCACAACCGAGAACCTGCGTTCCTTCCTCCAGCTGAATTCCGACAAGTCGTATTCCGACCGTTGGTACAAGGCCGGCGAGCTCAATTCCGTGAGCGGTGAGGTGGAGGAGTTCGTGGCTTCCCACACCACCGGCACATCGCCCGTCATCATGTCCGGCAACACCCTGTATGCCGCCCGCATCATCGGCCAGGCACAGGTTCCGGATTCCGTACAGGTGCGCCACATCATGCTTCGCGCCGACCAGAGGGCTCTTGCCGACAGCATCCTTTCCGTGGTCAAGCCCGGAAACTTCGAGGAGCTTGCAGGAAAGTACTCCCTGGACCAGAACAACCGCTTTGACGGGGAGCTCGGCAACCTTGGATGGATGACCCAGAACAACCTCCTCCCCGGTTTCGAGGCGGCCTTCACGGCAAAGGCACACGCTCCGTTCATCGCCACCACCGACTACGGTATCCACGTGGTTGAGGTGACGAAGACCAGCGCTCCCATCGCCAAGAAGCAGGTTGCAATCTTCCAGAAGGAGATTGTTCCCAGCAGCGCAACCCATAACACCACTTACAATCAGGCAAGCCGTTTTGCCGCTATCGCCGGTGGTAAGCTGGATAATTTCCAGGCCGCACAGGATTCTTCCAGGATGTATGCCCACCCCATGACAATCACGGAGGCTACGGAGTCCTATGGTGCTATCAGCCATGCAAAGGAAATCACCCGCTGGGCATTCGACAACAGGGCAGGAAAGGTATCCAACGTGATTACCGTAGACAACAAGTATTTCTTCGTGGTTGCCGTCAAGGAAGCCACCAAGGAAGGCTACATGCCCCTGCAGAAAGTTGCCGCCGACATCCAGAGCCGCCTGTATTCCGAAAAGTACGCCCAGAAGCGTGCTTCCGAAATTGCCGCCGAAATCGAAGGCCTCACTTCCCTTGAAGCGATTGCAGAGAAACTTGAGACTTCCGTGAGCACCCAAAACGACGTGGCGTTCTCGTCCATGGCGTCCCGCTCCCTGGATCCCAAGTTCCTTGGCGCCATCGCCTCTGCAAAGGACGGCGAGATCTGCGGTCCCGTGGCCGGCTCCTACGGAGTGTATGTGTTCCGCGTGACGGAGCGCAACACCGGAGCTTATTACACGGAGGACGACGCCCGCTCTTATCAGCGTCAGCTCATGTCCTACACTTCACAGATGATTCTCCCCATCATGATGGAAGAGGCCGACGTGAAGGACAACCGTGCAAGATTTTATTAGTAGAAGGCTATGTCTTTGAAATGTGGTATAGTAGGCTTGCCCAACGTGGGCAAGTCTACTCTTTTTAACTGCGTGAGCTCCGGGAAAGCCCAGAGCGCGAACTTCCCTTTCTGCACCATCGAACCCAACGTGGGATCCACAAATGTGCCGGATTCCAGGCTGGAGGTTCTTACTGAGATTTGCCAGCCCAAGCGCACTATTCCCGCTACTGTAGAAATAGTGGACATTGCCGGTTTGGTCAAGGGGGCGTCCCACGGCGAAGGCCTGGGCAACCAGTTCCTTGCCAATATTCGCGAGTGCGACGCGATCCTTCATGTACTGCGGTGCTTTGACGATGGCAACATTGTGCACGTGGACGGCTCTGTGGATCCCGTGCGCGACATGGGCGTTGTGGATACCGAGCTCCAGATTAAGGACCTTGAAACGGTTGAGAACCGGATTAAGAAGGTGGAGAAGATGGCAACGACCGGAGGGGATAAGGAGGCCAAGAAGCTTCTGGCGTTGCTGCTCCGTTACCGCGAGGTTTTGCTGCAGGGCCGTTCCTGCCGCGAGGTTGCTTTGGAGAACGCGGAAGAAGAGGCCATGGCCCGCGATTTATATCTTTTGACGAACAAGCCCGTGATGTATGTGTGCAATGTCGATGAGGCTTCGGCCGTTTCCGGCAATGCATATGTTGACGCCGTGCGCTCAGCCGTGGCCGGTTCCGGGGAGATCCTTGTGCTTGCCGCCCGCTCCGAGGCGGAAATTGCGGAAATCGAGGAGTACGAAGACCGGCAGATGTTCCTGGAGGAAATGGGCCTGTCGGAGAGCGGTGTCGTGCGCCTGATCCAGGGTGCATACAGGCTTTTGGGCCTGAGGACGTTCTTCACAGCCGGTGCCGATGAGTGCCGCGCCTGGACCATCTGCGCCGGAGACAAAGCGCCCCGCGCCGCAGGTGTGATCCACACCGATTTTGAACGCGGCTTTATCCGCGCGGAAGTGATAAAGTACGACGATTTCGTCTCCTGCGCCCGCTCCATGTCCGCCGACGAACTCCGCGGTGACGCCGGTGCCCGCGTGGAATCCGCCCTCCGCGCCTCCGGCCGCATCGGCATCGAAGGCAAGGACTACATTGTCCAGGACGGCGACATCATGCACTTCCTCTTCAACGTGTAGGGCACTGCCGGCGGTTTTGCCATCCTCCGGTGGTGTTGTCCGTAGGGTGCTCCTGAAGGTACATTGCCCGACACCTTCGGGCGCATTTTGGCCCCTTTTTGCTCCCGAAGGTACATAGGCTGACACCTTCGGGAGCACTGCTTGTGCGCAAGCCAATGGCGGGCTGTTTTTGGTGGCAGCCAACTAGTTGATGCTTAGCGACTTCCTTGATAATGGGTGCAACAAAAATTGCATCCATTAATGCGTATCTTGCTCATACACAAACACATATCTGCCACCATTTTGGGGGTTATCGCAGTGCGGGTGTCGTTGGGATTTGTGGCGAGGGGGCGTGTATGACAGAAATATTCTTTTTGGTGTTTTGTTTAGGGGGTGTGTTCGGTTATATGGGCCGGATCGGGTTGAGCCGCAAAAGGGAAACGGATGATAATTGGGATTCTTTTGCACAAAGTTTAAGAATCTCACTTTTTTCTTAATAATCGTTAAAAAAGTATTTCTGTTTTTTAACAAGGCGTGTTTCACATTTCATTAACTTGCGGGTATGAAAAACATACTCGCATATTGCTTCATCCTGGTATCGGCCATTGTTTCCCCGCCAAAGAACACCACAATCATGTTCTGGAACCTGGAGAACTTCTTTGACTGGCGGAATGACAGTACAAGCGTGTCGGACGCCGAGTTTTCTTGGCGCGGGGCAAGGCGCTGGACGAGAAGTCGGTTTAACGCCAAATGCAACGCTATAGCAAAAGGTATTCTGTGGGCTGGAGCGCCGGATATTGTAGCTTTTGCCGAGGTTGAGAACCGTTTTGCCCTTAACAGGCTGCTTCGGAACACCGCCCTGCAAAAACTTGATTATGAAATAGTTCACTATGATTCTCCGGATCGCCGCGGAATTGATGTGGCCCTGATCTACAGGAGGAGCACATACTCGCTCATAGAATCGAAGCCTAACCATATTTACGATGGGAACACCGTGCTTCCAACCCGGGACATCCTTCTCGCGAAGTTTATGGATGCCGATGGCGGGGAGCTGGCCGTCCTTGTGAACCAT
This sequence comes from Bacteroidales bacterium, assembly GCA_017615065.1. Taxonomy (GTDB): domain Bacteria; phylum Bacteroidota; class Bacteroidia; order Bacteroidales; family UBA932; genus Cryptobacteroides. The sequence continues at coordinate 29,751 of JAGAAY010000089.1, forward strand.
CACCCGTCAAAATACGGCGGGGCGGAGCCGTCGGACGCCGGGCGCCGGCTGGCGGTATCGGCATTAAATCATCTGGTGGACTCGCTGTTACGGGCCGATGTGGAACGAATCGTCGCCATCGGCGATTTCAACGACACGCCCGATAATCCCCTTTACGCCGACATTACGCTGGAAAACCTTTCTCTGCCGATGTTTCAGAGCGGCCTTGGTACAATTCGCTATAACGGCGAATGGGAGCTGATCGACCTGTGCTTTGTATCTGAGTCGATGACGGCGGCATCGGCCCTGGAAATACTCCGGATTCCATTTTTGACTGTGCCCGATAAAGCTCATGGCGGGATTAAGCCGTTCCGCACTTATTCCGGGCCGCGATATCTTGGCGGAGTGTCCGACCATTATCCGATACGATTAACCATTGGTGAAAGTGAGGAAAAATGATTATATTTGCGGATAGACCAAAACGATAACCCAATATGAAAACCAGAATCCAGGAGAAATTCAAGACTTTGTTCGGCGAAGACGGTGTCTTCTATGCATCGGCAGGACGTATCAACCTTATCGGCGAACACACGGACTATAACGGCGGATATGTGTTCCCGGGCGCGATAGACTGCGGAATCATTGCCGAGATTAAACTTAACGGAACCAAGAAGGTGAAGGCGTTCTCGCTGGATTATGACGAGTACGTGGAGTTCGGCCTGAACGAGGAGGATAAGCCGGAGCAGCAGTGGGCCAGGTATATTTTCGGCGTTTGCCGGGAAACCGAAAAGCGCGGCGGAAAGGTGGAGGGTTTCAACACCGTGTTCGCCGGCGATGTGCCCCTGGGCGCGGGCCTGAGTTCATCGGCAGCCCTGGAGAGTACGTTCGCGTTCGCACTCAACGATATTTTCCAGAACGGCATCGACAAGTTTGAGCTGGCTAAGATCGGCCAGAGCACGGAGCATAACTATGCCGGCGTGAAGTGCGGCATCATGGACCAGTTTGCGTCGATTTTCGGCAAGGCCGGTTCGCTCATCCGCCTCAACTGCAAAACCCTGGAATACAAGTATTTCCCCTTCAATCCCAAGGGCTATAAGCTGGTGCTCATCGACTCATGCGTGAAGCACGAGCTGGCATCCAGCGCCTATAACAAGCGCCGCGCGTCCTGCGAGAACGCGGCTGCGGCAATCCGCAAGAATCATCCGGAGGTGGAATTCCTCAGCGACGCCAAGCGCGTATGGCTGGATGAAGTGCGTGCCGATATTCCTGAGGAGGATTTCCTCCGTGCGGAATACGTAATCGGCGAGGTTCAGAGGGTTCTGGATGTTTGCGACGCCCTTGAGCGCGACGACTATGAAACCGTGGGCGAAATGATGTATCAGACCCACTTCGGCATGAGCCGCCTGTACGAGGTTTCATGCGAGGAGCTGGATTTCCTTAACAAACTTGCACGCAAGATGGACGTGACCGGATCCCGCGTGATGGGCGGCGGCTTCGGCGGCTGCACCATAAACCTGGTGAAGGAAGAGCTTTACGAACCGTTTGTGGCTGCGGCCAAAAAGCAGTTCGAGGAGCGCTTCGGTCATGCTCCCAAGGTATACGACGTAGTAATCAGCGATGGTGCACGTAAACTTTAAAAAACTCATAATGGCGGCCTTATGTGCCGCCATAACTGTAACATCCGCACACGCCCAGTTTACCGTCATCGGCGGCGAACGCGCGAGCGTGAAGTGGATGTATATGGACACGCCGGACTACAGGATCATCTATCCCGTCGGCCTGGATTCCCTTGCCACGGAGTATGGTGCTCTCCTGCAGAAATATCACTACGATGTTGGCCGGAGCGCCGGCTTCCTGCCCAATCAGTATTTCTCCGCGCCATTCCCGGTTGTGCTTCACCCGTTTATGGGGGAATCGAACGGAGCGGTCACAGTCGCTCCGCACAGGATGGAGATTTTCACCCTTCCGGATTCGTATAACCTTATGTCTCCGATGCCGTGGGAACAGAATCTTGCCATTCATGAAAACCGTCATGTTGCACAGTGGCAGTTCAGTTACGCCGGGCCGTGGAACTGGCTGTACGAGCCGTTCGGAGAGATAGCATCACTGGAGGTTGTGGGACTTTACTCCAACGCCGCCATGTTGGAGGGCGATGCCGTGGTAGCGGAAACCGCCCTCACGGAAATGGGGCGAGGCCGCACGGCGGACTTCCTTGGCTATTACCGAATGGCCTTCGACAACGGCGATTACCGCAACTGGTATCGCTGGCGTTACGGCTCACTTAACAGATTCACGCCCGATCATTACGCCCTCGGCTATATGACCGTGGCCGGAATGCGCACGGCATACGATTCTCCGCTTTTCATGCGCGACTATCTGGAGCGCCTCACACGCCCGTTCAGGGGAATCAACGCCCTTACGGCAACGGTAAAGAAAACATCAGGCAAATCGCTCAAATACACCTGGCCGGAACTGGTAAACTACTTCAAGGATGAGTGGGCCCAGGACGATTCCCTGCGCGGCCCGTTCCAGGAAATAAACGTACTTACTCCGGAAAAGCGGGGCTATACCGTGTATCGCGGCGCCACGGCCGTGCAGAACAATCACAGGATACTGGCCATAAGGGTCGGCCTTGACAGGAATCCGGAGCTGGTGGAAATCAGCAGCCACGGAATCAAGTCCCTGCGGCCGTTCTCGTCCGACAGCCGCCTTGCCTATTCCGAGCCGGCAAAACGCATCTTCTGGTCGGAAACCGTTCAGGATCCCAGGTGGGAGATGGAGCAGGATTCCAGGATTCGCACGATGAATCTCCGTAACGGCAGAATCACTAACTTCACCCGCGACGGAAGGTATGTGAATCCGTCGGTGTCGCCCGACGGCAGATACCTCGCGGCTGTTGAATTCCCCACGGAGGGAGGATGCAGAGCCGTTGTCTTCGACATCGACACAAAAGAAGAACTTAAAAGCATCGCGGCGCCGGACGGCATCCAGTTCACGGAGCCGGCATTCTGGAACGGAAAGCTTCTCCTTGCCGGAACATCGGCCGACGGAGCAGGGCTGTACCTCACGGATTTTTCCTCGATAGAGACGGTGATGGCCCCCACGCCCGCAAAACTGCGCAACTTCCACGTGCGCCCGGATGGCGTGTACCTTTCCAGCGACCGCAACGGAACGAACGAAATCTACTGCTTCAATCCGGACACCCGCACCCTGGTGCGCAAAACGAACACCAAGTATGGCGCAACCGAGCCGTTCTTCCTGGGTGAAGAGATGTATTTCTCGGCCCTCCAGCCCACCGGAAGGCTCCTTTCCAAGGCCGATACCGATATCTCGGTAGCCGTTAATCCTTCGGAAATCCACCATTATGCGGTTGCCGATGAGCTTTCCCTCCAGGAGGACACATTAAGGCCGATAACTACGCCCAAACCGGCCGACATGCCGGTTCAGCTCAGCGAGCCGCGCTCGTACAGCCGGTTCGGCCACCTGTTCCACATCCACTCCTGGCTGCCGTTCTATTTTAACACAGACCTGTTCACAGCAACATATTCGGATTATATCTTCCAGACCTTGTCATTAGGTGTGACAGCGTTCTATCAGAACCTTACCGGAACGGCAAGCGGAACGCTGGGACTGTCGGTGCACACAGACCCGGTGACCCAAAAGAAAATGGCCGTGGGCGTGCATGGAAGGATGCATTACACCGGCCTGTATCCGGTGTTTGACTTTGCCCTTGATATCGGCGACCGCAAATCGGCAATACTGCAGCACCTGTACGATGTGGATCGCGACAGCCTGTTCATGCGCAAACTGTATGAAGAGGACCCCAGAATCAAGCGCCTCCCGCTGTATGTGGGCGGAAAGGCAATGGTCTCACTGCCGCTGAACTTCTCTAAGGGAGGCTGGAATACATCGATCAAGCCCTCGCTGTCGTTCACGGCATCGTCAGACCTGCTGAACTTCCCCGCAAAGAAAGTTTATTACGATCCGGGAACGGACAGCTATAACGAGACTGCCGACAATTACGTCTCCGGCGTAGCCAGCTGCGTCTCCGGCGAGGCCCGCCTGAGCGCTGTAACCCAGCTGGACAAGGCGCCTTCGCAGGTGATACCCAGGTGGGGTGTCGGCGTAGACCTCAGCGCGAAGAGCAATCTGATGAGCACGGTCTTTTACGCAGGAACGTATTATTATTTCCCCGGCCTGTTCCGCAAGCAGGGGCTCAAAGTGAAGGCGGAGTTCCAGTTCAGCCCGATGGACGTGATATCGGCAAATACCTATTGGACTTCGCTGGCGGAAGATCTCGCACCCCGCGGCCTCCAGAACGACAATGTCGGCATGGCAATGAACAGCATCTGCCCGGAGCAGTTCCGCGTGTCCATGGATTATGTCATTCCCGCATTCTCGCTGGATGCGAACATTACGCCTTACTTGTATCTGAGGAACCTGGAATTCATTCCGTTTGCCGATCTCACACGCGTCAAGTTCATGGATAATCCCAACCTGCCGCGCGATGAAATGTACCTGTACAGCGTGGGAATGGATGTAAACATGCATTTCACCAAATTTTTTGCGCTGCCGACAAGCACGAAAATCGGCGTCAGGGTTGCGTATAACGGCGGAAGCGGATACGGTTTCTTTGCCGATGCGCTGGCGCTGCAGCGTCCTTTTTTCATCGGCCCGGTTGTTAACGTGGAACTTTGAGATGGAGGCGGTTTGCACAAACTGCGGCTATAAGCACGCAGCAGAGGAAATACAGGGCATCAACGTGGCCGAAAACCCGGAGCTTAAGGCCCGGGTGCGGGACGGCTCCCTCTTCGTGTGGGAGTGCCCCTGCTGCGGCCAGCGGAATCTTCTGCGTTTCCAGACGCTGTATCACGATCCCTCGCGAAAGCTCATGATCTGGCTCCTGCCCGACGGAAGCAGGCCGCCGGAGGCCGTTGCGGAAGCTATTAAAGCGCTCCATGGCTATACCCTGCGGCGGGTTTGCGATCCCGGAGCCCTGGTGGAGAAGGTGAACATCTTCGAGGCCGGGCTGGACGACGCCGTGATGGAGCTGTGCAAATACGTCACAGCAATGGAAATGGCGCAGAAGAATCCCGAGGCGGCCGATGCGCAGTTCCGCTTTGTAAGGATAGAAGGTGCCGATAACGACATCGTGCTTGCGTTCCCCATGAACGGCGGCATGCAGGCGGTGAACATCGGCTTTAACGTATATGAAGATGCGCGGGCTATTATGGCCCGCAACCCCGGGGCGGCTCCTTCGGACGGATTCGCCACGGTGGACAGGGAATGGGTAAATTGTTTTTTCAGATAGTACTATGACTCATGAAACCGCTGCATTGATCGACCAGATCGATGTGACAATGAATGCCGGAGGCATGAACACGATCAATATCGTGCTGGCCTTCGTTATGTTCGGGGTGGCGCTTGGAATCAAGCCACGGATGTTTGTGGAAGTGTTTAAAAAACCCAAGTCCGTTCTGCTGGGAATGCTCTGCCAGCTGGTTCTTCTGCCGGCGATGACATTCCTGCTGGCCCTTGCTATGGGCAGCTGGATATCGCCGATGATGGGACTGGGAATGATACTGGTGGCATCGTGCCCCGGAGGAAACATCTCCAATTTCATGTCGTCCCTTGGCAAGGCCAATATCGAGCTTTCCGTGAGCCTGACGGCAATTTCCACCGCGCTGGCCGTGCTGCTTACGCCGTTCAATTTCTGGCTGTGGGGCAATCTGTACCTGCACACGGCATCCGTCGCGGCGGACGTGCCCACGCTGGTTATTCCCCTGTGGGACGTTTTCAAGACCATCTTCATCCTGCTGGGAATTCCCCTCACGCTGGGTATCCTTACGTCGCAGTTCCTGCCAAAGGTGGCTAATGCGCTTAAGAAGCCCCTTCAGTGGATTTCCATTGTGTTCTTCCTGGCGATGGTCGTGCTTGCCTTCACTGGCAACATCAAGGCCTTCCTGCAGTGCATCAAGTACATCTTCGTGGTTGTGCTCATCCATAACCTGCTAGCACTGAGCATCGGATATAGCGTAGGAACCATTGCAAAGGTGCCGTTCGCGGATCGCCGCACCCTTACCATCGAAACCGGTATCCAGAATTCTGGCCTTGGCCTTGTGCTCATGCTCGGAACCAGCCTGTTCGCAGGCTTCCCGCCTCACGGAGGCATGCTTGTGATCACCGCATGGTGGGGAATCTGGCACATCATTTCCGGACTCACAGTAGCAACCGTTTTCAACAGGAGCCGCAAAAATGGCTGACATATGGAGTAAAGACCGTCTGTACGCCTTTCTGAGGCCGTATGTCGATGCTTGCACGCGCAACAGCTATTGTCGCGTGAAAATGGAGGGTACGCTTCCGGATGACGGCGCGGTGATAATATCGCCCAACCACACCAATACGCTCATGGACGCCCTTGTGGTTCTTATGAGCCGTAAAGACCGTACGGTGTTTGCGGCCCGGGCCGATATTTTCCGCAAGCCCAAAGTGGCGGCAATCCTGCGTTTCCTGAAGATTTTGCCGATGGCGCGAAGTCGCGACACAGTGGAGGAAATTGCGCACATCCGCACGATCCTTCAGGAGATCGACGGCACGCTGGACGCGGGAGTTCCTTTCTGCCTGTTCAGCGAGGGAACGCATAAGCCCTGGCATTCGCTACAGCCCATCCGTAAGGGGGTTGCGCGCATCGCCATCGACAGTGCTTCCGTTCGGAAAACATATATCGTCCCTGCCGGTATAGATTACAGCGACTGGTTCCATTACCGTGGACGCGTTGTACTGCGCTATGGCAAGCCCATCGACGTGAACGCTTTAGTTGCGTCGCATCCGGATATGCGCGGCAAGGAGCTGTATGCCGTTATTCAAGAGGAGTTGTACCGGAAGATGTCGGAGCTCATCCTTTTCTTCCCGGACGATGAAAACTATTCCTCTGCGGTTGCGGCCTGGGAGGCATCGCAGCCCAAGCGCCCGCGTTGGCCCAAGATGTTGTTGGCGCTGCTGCTTCTGCCCCTGTTTTTGGTGAGCGCCGTGCTCAGCCTGCCCCTGTGGGGGACTGCGGAATATCTGTGCACCCGCATCAAAGACAAGGCCTTCTGCAACACAGCCCGCTACGGCGCCAAACTGGTGGGAACCCCCATTATCCTGCTGCTGTGGGGCCTTCTGCTTGGCTTCCTGTGCCCGTGGTACGTGGCCCTTCCGCTCTTCTGCTGGACATTCCACTCCTACAGTTTCTTCTACGACTGGCTGAACCTTGTGAGGCGGTAGTTTTGATGCAAGATTTGTATTTTTGTGTGGTTTACAAATAGGTTATGAAGTGGCCACGTGTAATACTGCTGTTTTTGCTGCTTGTGCCCACCGTGTCGCGGGCGCAAATGGCATACGATCCCGCCGAAGATCCGTTTAGGCGGCAGGAGCAGATTGAGCAGCAGGGGCTTAAGCTGCGAAAAACCGGCATCGAAATGGCGGTGGCAGGTGGCGCTTCAATGCTTGCGGGCGGGGCTCTTATCGGCCTGGGTTACTATGCAGGAAAGACGGGGCCGCAGGAAGAGAATATGGCAGCGGGAGTGTTTCTGGCCCTGGGGATGAGCTCCTGTTTTGGAGGTGTGCTTTGTGCAATGGCCGGCGTGCCGCTGATAGTTTCCGGTAACGCCATGCACAAGTGCGACGGTTACTGGAAAGACCAGTATTATACGGGCAATACGCAGAGAGGATTCGGACTCATTCTGGATGGCGGCTTTCTGTTTGGAATGCCGTCGCCGTGCGTTCAGGCCAGAATAGTTCCCGGTTATTACTTCAACCAGCATCTGTTCGCGGGCATCGGAGCGGCGCCCACAATGGATTTTTCGGAAGCCAACGAGTTTTACAGCCCCTTCACCCTCCCGGTATTTGCCGATGTGCGTTACTGTTTCGGCAACAAACTCTTTGCTCCGTATCTGGGTGCGGGCGTGGGTATGGAAACCGTCTATGATCCAAACGTCTACTTCAGCGTCGAAGCCGGCCTTCGCGTCCGCCTCTCACAAGCCTCTCCGCGCTCTTTCTGGGTCTCCGCCCTGGGCGAAACCTCCGCAGCCTACGCACGTGCCGGCATCAAAATGGGCTACTCGTTCTGATCGGTGGCGGCTAACGCGCTAAATATCCATGTTGAAGATGAAGCGGGCCACTACCGGATGCTTGGGCTGCAAGTCGTCCGGTAGGGAGGGCCCGTAGGGAACGTCCAGGCCAACGCCAATGGAGCAGTCGAAGGGAAGGAGGCCCAGGATAGTGGGCATCTCGGCCGTGATGTCGATGCCGCCGCTGCAAAGGAAATTACTGCCGAAGAAGGCGGCGTCCGCGTGCGGAACCAGCAGGAAGTTGCGGATGTAGGCCAGGCCGAACAGGTCGATGTCGCCCACATACACCGGGATGGCGTAATCGGCACCCACCTTGATCTGGAAGTTGCTTATCTGCGTCATATAGCGCGACACCGGCGAATCAAAACCACGGGGCGCACAGCTTACGCGGCCTTCGGGGAACATTTCCGCGCCGCGGAGGAGCAGCTGGGAAAGCATGGTCAAGCGGAGCCCCTGCACCTGCGTAAAGCCGGGCAGATAGCCATACAGATAGCCGTACAGGGAGGGCGAGAACACATCGGCCATCCCGGGCCTCAGGCCGCCGCCGATTTCGGCGCCTATGCCCCACGAAGGATAAGCCTGGCTGGAACCACGCGCCAGCATTGAATAGCCCCTCACGGAGAGGGACAGCGACTGCATCAGCGTATTGTGCCCCTCGCGTATGACGCCGGTGAACATCGGCTGAACACCCCATCCGTCCGGCTGGAACATTTCCAGGGCGGCCGTATTATAGCGGCTGTTGCTTATGCTGTACGACAGCCTGGGAACAACTCCGCGCAGAACCCCGCCCTTGTTCCAGCTGAAAGGCTGCCATGTGGAAATCCATCCGTTCACAAAGGGCGTTTCCAGGGATGAGGCCGATGTGGACAGATACTCGCTGTCGCTGGTGAAAACAGTATGGAAGCGGTACTGCGAAGCATCCGTCTCGTTGATGCTCACGCCACCCTCGAACACGGGATATAAACCCCTGTATGTGAATTTCAGGTGGCCGGAATGGCGCCAGGAGCCGTCATCGGCAGAAACATCAGGATGTGCGGAATAGCCGATGGAGCCGTAAAGATTGCCCAGATCGTTCTGGAACAGCCCAGTTGCGCCGAGCGACGCCACCGAGTAGCTGAAATCGCCGCTCATCGACGAAATCTCGTCGTAGTCGAAATAAATCGGCGCCCATGAATGGAACTTGATCGCATGCGCCAGCCGGCTGTATGCCTTTGGCTCCGGGATTTCCTGAGGGGCCGATGCCGTAACTCCTTCCGCGAAGATGGCCTCCTGGTCGCTCAGCGCGTCGGCCACCACCCACGAGTGCAAATCGCTGAAATTCACAGGCTTGGACCAGCCTGCGCCAGTGCGGAACACCATCTTGCCCATCGGCGAACGGGCGATATAATACATGCTGTCGCCAATGGTATTATACGCCGCACCGCCATACTTTACGTTGCTGAGCTGCAGCACCTCGCCGCTTTCCGGATCAAGGCTGTAGAATTGCCGGAGGCCGCTGCGGTCGCTCTCGAAGCAGATTTTCCCGTTCTCTTCGCACAGATTGTCCACCTGCTGATGCGATGGGGCCAGAACCCGAGTCCACTCTCCTGGGCCGTCCCCGGGATGTTTCCACAGGCCGATGCCGCAGTCATCCACACCCAGCGCATAGATCTCGCCGTCATGCCAGGTGGTTTCGGTGAGTTGGAACGGACTTGCGTCGCGCCAGAGGAGCGAGCCGTCATCGGCATTGAAGACCACCAGGAAACAGCCGCCGCTTACCGGATATTCAGCTGCCGAGATGACTTTCCCGTCGGGTGAAGGGACCGGGGTGAAATACCGCCCGCCGGTCACGAGGTCGTGCGCCCGTTTGGGACTGGACAGGTCGATGTAACGGATTACGGACTCTCCGGCCAGGCTCCAGCGCCTGTCGGAGACGGTTTCCGCCCAGTACAGCCGGCCGCGGGTTTTGTCAGAGACGATGCTGCTGCAGGACGGATTGAAAGGCCTGATGCGATGCTCCGTGCCGTCCGGGTCCAGGGTTATCAGTTCCGTGGCCTGCGCCTTGCCGCTTTTCAGTGCGTACAGAGTCCCATCCACGGCCAGAAGGTTGCCGTAGTTGGTTTCCAGCCTGGGCGTATGCGTTATCTGTTCGGTCTCCGCATACGGGCCGTTGGCGGCGTCTTCATCGGCCCAAATCTGCTGATACCCCTCCATGATAGCCTTCATGGCCTTGTCGAACTTAAGGCCTGTTTGCTTCCGGGATGCGCGGTTCAGTTTGCCAAGGGGCCAGGGATTGCGGAGCATGCCGTTGTAGTATTCCGCCGTGAAATCCGGACAGTCGAAGAAATAGCGCATGCCGGAAACCATCATGTATCCCAGGGCATAGTGGTCCGGTGCCGGATATTTGAACGAGCCGTAGCGCCAGCGGTCCCAGTTGCGCCAGTCGCCGTTGTCGAATGCCACGCGGTAGTAGTTCATGAAATCCGCGCTGCGGCCGCGGCCGGATCTGGTAAGCGCGGTTTCAGCCACCACGGCATCGCCCTCGAGCAGGGCTTTATCGGCAAAAATACCCGCCGCAGAGCCGTTCCACATTTCGCCTACTATATAATTAATGGGCCCCAGATAGCTTCTGTAGCCGAACTGCATCTGGGCGACGTGGCGCTGTTCATGGATTACCAGCTGGTCGATCCATGGCATGGCAAGGGGAGAATAGCCTTCCGGGGATGTGTAAAGGTCGATGCGGCGCGGGGCCCAGGCCACCGAGCCGTTGGACTGTGGCGTATATGCGTGGAGGATTGCCGGCATCCTGCCCCGGTGATACTGCCCGGGTGTCATCCCTGCCGACAGCCCCACATACGGGGTGTATTTTTCCAGGGCCGATGCATACCCGTACGCAACGCTGTCCGGCAAAGCCGCAGGATAAACAAGCCTGTATGACGGAGTTTTGAGCTGCATCCATCGGCCATAAGGCTCGTCGCCCGGAAGATAGAACTGGGCGGAGACGCTTATCGGCAAAAGCAGAAGAACGGCCAGAAGGACGCGGCGGAGATTCATCGGCATATTGTTTTGCACAAAGATAAATCAAAATTGTTAAATTTGCGTGTTGTGATAAGTAAAAGCCGATTTGTCCCCGTACTCCTCCTGGCCCTGGTCCTCCTGGGCTGCGGTCCGCGTCGTACCCCGGCCGTTCCGTCTTCGCGCTCTTTCCCGCGCGTTGAGATCCCGTCCATGTACACGGATGCCGATTCCCGCGTGAAATGGCTGGCCTCGCATTTCTGGGACAAATATCTGGACACAACCGTTACTTCCTGGGCTACTGACAGCCTGAACGGAGTGAAGCCTCTGGACCTGGAAAAGGAAATGGGAACTTATGCAACGCTGCTGGGGCTGGTTTCCGTGGCCGATGGAAAAGCGGCTGTTGGCCGCTATTATTCATCGCTGCAGGATTATGGGATGGCTAATCCGTCGTCGGCAGTATTCCGGGAGATGGTTCGCCTCACGGGCTTTTACCTCAACGACCCCAACTCTCCGGTACGCAACGACGACCTGTACCAGAGCTTTGCCGCGGGCCTTGCGGGATGTCCGCTTCTGCCTTTGTCTGAAAGGGATCGCCACGCATGGGAAGCGCAGATGCTGGACCTGAACCATGTTGGTGGTCCGGCGGCGGATTTCGCTTACATCGACATTAACGGCCGCCGTGGAACGCTTTATGGCGTGGAGGCGGAATACATAGTGCTCATTTTCGGCAATCCGGACTGCTCCGCCTGCACGGAACTCATGGAAAGCATGTCGGCCATCCCCTCGGTTGTGGAAATGCAGTCCTCCGGGCGCCTTAAGGTTGTGGACATCTACATCGACGAAGAAGTTTCGGAGTGGCGCGCCAAAGCCGACACATACCCCGCATCCTGGATCAACGGCTACGACTGCGAAAGCGCCGTCAACGGCAAACACCTCTATCACATCCGCGCCATCCCTTCCATCTACCTCCTGGACGCCTCCAAAACCGTCCTGCTGAAGGACGCACCCGAAGAGCGCCTGCTCCAGCGGCTTGGCTCGCTCTGATTGGGTGGCGGCCAAGCGTTTGTGGCACAGGGAGTTATATGTTTTTGGGTGCAATTTTTGTTGCACCCAAAAATATATAACTCGCAGAGTATCAGTGTGTTGGCTGCCACGGGGGCGCTAGTCGAACGCCCAGATGATGGCTTCTTCGTACACTTCGCCGGGGCGGAGGACGGTGGAGGGGAAGGCGGGCTGATTGGGGGAGTCCGGGGCGTGCTGGCATTCGATTGCCACGGCGTCGTAGTCGTTGTAGGGGCGGCCGGATTTGCCGATGAGGCCGCCGGAGAGCCAGTTGCCGGTGTATACCTGCACGGCGGGCTGGGTGGTGAGCACTTCGAGATGCCTGCCTGAAACGGGGCCCCAGAGCTCGGCCGCGGTGGAGAGCTGGCCGGGCATGTAGCCGTCGATGAGCCAGCAGTTGTCGTAGCCCTTGCCGTACTTGAGCGCGGGGAAATCGGCCTTTATATCCCTGCCGATGGGTTTTGCCTCAACGAAATCCATTGGTGTTCCGGCCACATCTTCCGGTTCGCCGAGGGGGATGAGGGTGGGATCGGTGGGCAGATACTGGGAGGCATTGAGTTCGAGCACGTGGTCCAGAACGGAGCCGGAGCTTTCGCCGTCGAGGTTGAGATATACGTGGTTGGTGAGGTTAACGACCGTGGGTTTGTCGGTTTCAGCCGTCATGACGAGCTTCAGGGAGTTGTCCTCGCCCCAGGTGTAGTGGGCCACGGCCTTGAGGTTGCCGGGGTATCCCGCTTCGCCATCGGCCGCGAAGTACATGAACTCTACGGCATCGCCCTCGATGCGGCTGTCCCACACCTGCTTGTGGAAGCCGGCGGGCCCTCCGTGAAGGTGGTTGGGGCCGTTGTTTACCGGCAGGGTGTACTCTACGCCGTCAAGGGTGAACTTGCCCTTGGCGATGCGGTTTGCATACCGGCCCGGGATCTTGCCGGAGCAGGGCCCTTCGTTCACGTAGTCATCGGCACTGCGGAAGCCCATGGCGACATCGGCAAGCTTGCCTTCCTTGTCCGGGACGAGGATGGATACGATGGCCGCTCCTACGCTGCAGAGCTGCACATATGCGCCGGAAGCGTTCTTGAGGGTATAGAGGAAGATTTCCTTTCCGTCGGGCGATGTGCCCCAAAGTTCTTTGGTAATCATTTCAGTGCGTTTTAGTATCATACAAATATGCGAATTATTTTGTATTTTTGCAATCTATGAAACAATACCTGGACCTGCTTAGACATATCCGCTCTGGCGGCGTGATGAAGGAAGACCGCACGGGCACCGGAACCCAGAGCGTGTTCGGATATCAGATGAGATTCAATCTGGCCGATGGCTTCCCGCTGCTCACCACCAAGAAAGTGCATCTGAAGTCGATTATCCACGAACTTCTGTGGTTCATTTCCGGCGACACAAATATAAAGTATCTTAAGGACAACGGCGTAACCATCTGGGACGAATGGGCCGATGAAAACGGCGACCTGGGTCCCGTGTACGGCCACCAGTGGCGTTCCTGGCCCGCCCCCGACGGCCGTAGCATCGACCAGCTGGCGCAGGTTGTGGAAATGATCCGGCATAACCCGGACTCCCGCAGGCTGCTCGTGAGCGCCTGGAACCCCGGCGAAGTGGATAAGATGGCCCTTCCGCCCTGCCACTGCCTGTTCCAGTTCTATGTTGCCGATGGCAAGCTGAGCTGCCAGCTGTACCAGCGCAGTGCCGATGTGTTCCTGGGCGTGCCCTTCAACATCGCCTCCTACGCTCTGCTCACGATGATGATCGCGCAGGTGTGCGGCCTCAAGCCCGGCGAATTCATCCACACCACGGGAGACACGCATATTTACCGCAATCATTTCGAGCAGGTGGCATTGCAGCTCTCCCGCGAGCCGCGTCCCCTGCCGCATATGCTGCTGAACCCGGACGTCAAGGATATTTTTGATTTCAAATACGAAGACTTCACGCTTGAGGGCTACGACCCGTGGCCCGCAATCAAGGCACCTGTGGCGGTATAATTATATGGAAAAGTGTATTATAGTAGCGATTGGCGATAATAACGGCATCGGCGTGAAAAATGCGCTGCCGTGGCATTTGCCAGCCGATCTTAAATACTTTAAGGGCGTCACGCGCGGGTATCCCGTGATTATGGGGCGCACAACGTACTTCTCGATAGGCCGTCCGCTGCCCGGACGCAAGAATATCGTCCTGAATCTGGGGGGCGATGACATCCCGGAGGTAACCTGCGTGTACAGCTTCGAAGAAGCGTACAAAGCCGCAGAGGAAACAGGGGCCGATAAGTGCTTCGTCATCGGCGGCGCTTCGGTGTATCGCTATGCGCTGCCGGACATGGACCGCCTCTACATCACCCACGTGCACAAAATCGTTGAGGACGCGGACACCTTCTTCCCTGAAATAGACCCCGCCGTCTGGCAACTTGAATCCACCAGTGAAACCTTCACCGACGAAGCCTCGGGGCTGAAATTTGAGTTTTGTATATACGTGAAGAAATGAACACGCAGAGGGAAAACTTCGGAAGTAAACTCGCCGTAATTCTGGCGATGGCCGGCTCCGCCGTGGGGCTGGGCAACATCTGGCGTTTCCCTTACATCGCCGGCGAGAACGGCGGAGCGGCGTTCATCATCGTGTACGCCCTTGCGAGCTTTTTCCTTGCCCTGCCCATTTTCTATGCGGAAAGCATAATCGGCCGACGCAGCCGCGCCAACACCTTCGGCGCCATGAAAACCCTGGCCCCCGGCACGCCCTGGAAGTGGCTCGGGCTCATAACGGTGCTCACTCCGCTGCTCATTCTGAGCTATTACTCCGTGGTTGGCGGATGGAGCATAGAGTACTTCTTCAAAGCCCTGGCATTCGACTTTACCGGCGCCCCGCCCGATAAGATCAGCAGTTTCTTCGGCGGTTTTATATCCTCCACATGGGAGCCCCTCATCATGCACACGCTGTTCGTCGGCGCAACAACCGTTATCGTGTTCATGGGCGTGAAGAACGGCATCGAACGCTTCTCAAAGATTACGATGCCGGCGCTGTTCGTGCTCATCGTGGCCATCGCGATTTACGGCTGCACGCTGCCGGGAGCCGGCAAGGGTGTGTCCTATCTGCTCAAGCCTGATTTCTCGAAGCTCAGCGGCAGCGCGGTGGCATCGGCAATCGGCCAGGCATTCTTCTCCCTTTCGCTGGGCGTTGGAACCATCCTGGTCTATGCCTCCTATATGCGCAAAGAGGAGAGCATATTTTCCGCCGGCGCATATACTACGATTGCCGATTTCCTCTTCGCAATAATCGCCGGCTTCGCTATCATGCCGGCGGTGTTCGCAGCCGGAATCGAGCCTGGAGCGGGCCCGGGGCTGGTATTTGAGACTCTGCCGTTCATATTCAACCAGATGGGCGCAGCCGTCCCCTGGCTCAGCGCAACTGTAGCCATCCTGTTCTTCCTCACCATTCTGGTTGCGGCGCTCACGTCGTCCATCTCCCTCATGGAAGTGGGAGTGTCGTACCTCATGGAAAACACCCGGCTCGGCCGCAAGATGGCCACGGTGCTCACCGGCGTTTTCGTATGGATGATCGGCATAGTGTGCTCGCTTTCATTCGGGCCGATGTCGGGGATTGTCATCGGCGGAGAAAACATCTTCGGCGCACTTGACAAGCTCTGTTCCAACTGGCTGATGCCTTTCGGCGGGCTCCTATTCACCATTTTCGTAGGCTGGAAGATGTCCAGGGCCGATGTCCGCGACGAGTTCACCAACGGCGGCACGCGCAGCCGCGGCCTTTTCAAACTGGTTTATTTCCTGATCCGCTACGTGGCGCCTGTCGGCATTATCGTGGTGTTCATCACGGCTATCCTTGGGTTGTAGTGCATTTTTAATAAAAAATGCCTATCTTTAAGTCCCGATAAAAACACGGAACTAAAGTACAACCAAATAAACCTTTTTCTTATGAAAAAATCAGTTTTGATTCTTTTCGCGGCGGCAGCTGCCCTCGTGGCGTGCTCCAAACCCGCGGCAGAACTCACTCCCGGAAGTGAAATCCAGTTCACGACAAACCTTAACACCTATGCCGTAAAGGCGGCTGTTGAGGAGAATGTTTTGGAAAACGTTAAAATCATCGCCGGTGCTCCTATCAACAAAACGGTATCGGCAACCCCCACCCAGACTGGCCTGGCAGGAACTCTTGCCACAACACCCACCCTTTACTGGGCGGCAGGACAAACCGCATCTACCAAGTTCGTGGCAATCACCGGCGGCCAGGAGAACACTGTTGTCAACGAATACGACATGCTCGGCCTGGGCTATGACTATGCATATTGCTCCAAACTTATGTCGGCAGTAGCCACCGTAGCTCCCGAGAACACCGTGGAGCTGAACTTCGAGCACATCTTCTCGAAGGTGGTCATCAACATCACCAACAACCTGGCGGCCGACGAAGTTGCAAGCGTTGCTTTCAACAAAGTTGCTGCTGTTGCCAAAGTGGACTTTGAGAACCGCACATTCGCCGATTTCGGCCCTTATACCGCCTCACTCCCCGCCAATGAAATCACGGCCAACTCCAAATATGCCGTGGTCATCATCCCCCAGACCGCCCGTCCTGAAATCGTGGTAACAACCCAGAAGGGCGCAGTTTACACATTCACTGTAAATGCCGACTTTACCTTCCAGCGCGCAAAGACCGCAACGGTTAGCCTCACGCTCAATTCCTCCACTTCTGTGGGCACCCTTTCCGCTGTGGGCGGCATGAACTTTACGGTAACCGACTGGGTGGCCGACGCCACAGAGATGACCGGTGACGGCGCAATGAATCTGGACGAGTACTGGCACATCATCGGAAAGGTTTATTCCGAAGCAGATAAGACCAGCAAGCCCGGAGCATGGGAAAAGAGATATCCCCTCGCCTACAATAACGCAGGCAAATGGGAAATAACAATCAACTACGACCCCGATATGGAGCATCCTGACGGTGGTTTCCTCTTTGTCAAGGGAGATACATATCTGGGAATGCACAATTCGTCGCCTTCCGTTACAAGCGACTATAATCTTTGGACTACCGACCGCCTCAACATTCTCACCCAGGAAGGGAAAGGCAAATACACCTTTGTCCTTGATCCCGCCAACAACAACAATCTCACCTACACAAGAATCGGCGACTGCGACTAAGTCATGAAACGATTATTATTCGCAGCGGCCGCTGCACTGATGGCGCTGGCGGCATGCAATCGCGAGCCGGTGAGCGGCGGGGGCGATGGGCTTGAGGTGCGGTTCACCACCAACATCGAGAATACGTTCGCGGTGAAGGGCGGTGAGCCGATGACGGAGGGAAAGACCGTGCGTATCCTCGCAGGGGCGCCCATCTCCAAGAGCACCGACGCCCTGGTGGCGGCGGGCAATACGCTCACGCCGGAGACGGCCATCAAGTGGAAAGAGAACCAGGCGGACAAGACCACTTTCGTCGGCCTGTATCCTTCCAACGGGGAAACATCGGCCACGATCACCAATTACAACCTGGCGGACGAGCTTTACCAGCAGGATTTCGACTATCACAACAACTTCCTTGTCGCCCTGGCAAAGGACGTTACTCCCGGCGCTACGGTGAATCTTGCGTTCAAGCATCCCTTCGTGAAGATTGTCATGAGCATCGACAACCAGCTCGCAGGCACTCCGGCTATTGACGGCGTGAGGGTGAGCGACGTGATTACATCGGCAAATCTCATCCTGGATGCCGGTACTATCGTCCCGTCGTCATCCAATGGCAAAGTGATGGCCACGAAGAATGCCGCCACGGGTAAATACGAGGTTATCATCATGCCTCAGGCCGATGCAAAGCCGATAATCACGCTTTTCGTCGGCACGGCCATATTTACCTTCAAGGTGAATACCGCCACCAACTTCATCGCCGGCAAGTCCTACACCGCAAGCCTCATCCTCAAGGATACCACACCTCCGGACGGAGATCCCGTGGGCTTCGGCTTCAGCGTTGTGGACTGGGAAGATGAAACCACTCCGCTCGAGGTTACCCAGCTGGTGGACCAGTGGTCGGTAGTGGGCGACGTCACCGGCAGCTGGGAAAACGACCTGCTTATGGTGGAAGGCACCACCCCGGGCGTTCTGGAGGCCGATATCACCTATAATACTGGCGATGAGTTCAAGCTCCGCAAGAACTGTAGCTGGGACGTGAGCGCCGGCCTTAAGGACGGAGTCAGCTGTGTGGGCGATTCCAACTGGGACGGCCACCTGGCCGAAACCTCCAACAATATCAAACTCCTGGAGGCGGGACAGTACAAACTCACCTTCAACCCTGAAGGCTGGGTGTTCACCGCCACCAAGACAGGCGACTGATTATGAGAAAACTTATCGTTGCAATATCGCTGAGCATCATCGCCCTGGGGCTTTGTTCCTGCCGCCGCGACGCCACTACGCCCGCGGACGTGAAGGAGGATCTCCAGGAGCGTACGGTCGTCTTCACTGCTGCCGGAAGGGACTTCACCACGAAGTCTACCGACAGCGGCTTTGAAGACGGCGATGCCATAGGGATTTTCGCACCGGATATGGATAAATACAACGTACAGGCGCTTGTGTCGGGCTCCAGCCTCACCCCGTCATCGGCAATTCGCTGGGGGAAAGGCCAGGAGTCAAACTCCGAGTTCTATGCATATTACCCGTATAACCCGGAGGTAAGCAAGCCGACGTACAGTTTCTCCATCGCAACAGACCAGACTGCCGATGACGCTTTCTTATCGGCCGATTTGCGCACGTCGCACGTGAGCGCGGCGCCGCTCTCCACCGTGGCATTCGTACTGGGCCACCGCTTCTCCAAGATAACTTTCGCGTTCTCCGGGCTTGCCGGGGGCGAAACAATCACCGGAGTGGCGATCAAGGACCTGTATACGAAGGCCCTTGTGGATATCGGCACCGGTGCACCAGGCGGCCTCGAGGAGAAAGCCGACATATCGGCCCACAAGCGCGCGGAGACGGTATTCGAGGCGGTGGTTATTCCGCAGACCTACCTTAAGACGGTGGTGAAAACCTCCGCCGGCAGGACGCTCGAATATACCACCTTCACTCCGTTTATGCTGGAAAGCGGCTGCGCCTACAGGGCGGAACTGACTGTTCCCGCATCGGGAGAGGACACATCCGTAATCGGTCTGACATTCTCTATCGTGGATTGGGACGACGGAGGCGTAATATCCTATGGCGAACCCTCTGAACAGGAAGGCCTATGAAAAAGTTTATCCTGCTTCTGACATTGCTGCTGCCGCTAGGCCTGAGCGCCCAGAACACCTGGGCAGTGAAGACCAACGTGTTGCACGATGTCTCAACCCTGTCGCTGAATGTGGCAGGAGAATATGCATTCAAACCGCAGTGGTCGGCGGAACTGTCGGCCAGTACGAACCTGTGGGGGTCCTGGGGCGGAAGCCGTCTGGAGCACGTGCTGCTGCAGCCGGAAGTGAAGTACTGGTTCTGCGAGAAGTTCAGCGGATGGTTTGTGGACGCCCACGCCATCGGCGGATTCGCAAACGTGGGGAAGTTCTGGGATTTGAGCAAAATCGGCCCGCGATGCCCCGATCTCCGCAATTATGAGCTCCGGGATGCCCTGATGCTCGGCCTTGGCGTTGGCGGCGGATACGATTTCATCCTGAACCGCCACTGGAACCTTGAGCTCGAGGGCGGACTGGGATATATGTTCATCACCGGTGACGAGTACGACGGAGCCACTCCGGAGCTTCTGCTGAAGGGCTCCAAGTTCGACTACTTCGGCCCCACAAAGCTGGCGGTTTCCATTGTCTACCTCTTTTAACCTTAGCTTCGTATGATGAAAAAGAGCATAATATCTGCGGCCGCGGCATTGATTTGCTGCGTGTGCGCATGGGGCCAGGTCCCCATTTCCGTCAGCGAGGTTTATCTGGGGAAGGAGGGAGAGCAGATGAAGGTGGCCATGAAGGTGAATCTCACCATGGTCGATGACGTTAAGGGCGCGGTGTCGTTTGTTCCCGTTATCTTCAAGGACAGCGTGTCGTTCGCGCTTACTCCCATCGGCCTTTACAGCAGGAACCGCTTCTATGCGGCTGCGCGCCAGGCCCGGAGCAACGATCCTTTCAACGGCGTTCCTTACACTTATTATGTGAAGCAGATGCCGGACAGCCTCTATTATTCGGATTCGGCTCCCTATCTGCACTGGATGTCGGGTGCGACGCTCCGGGTGGACACTTTGTACACCGGCTGCTGCGACCGTCTGATAGTGCGAAGGGAGGGAAAGGCGCTTGCCTTGTTCCCGAAGGAAGAGGAGGCTCCGGAGCCGGTTGTTGAAGAGCCGATTGTTGAGGCGCCTGTTGTCGAAGAACCGGTTGTTGTGGAGCACCATGAGGTTGAGGAAGTGCAGGTGGAAGACGTCCAGATCGTGGAGTCTGAGGAGCCTGTGGAGATACCTCTTGCCGATGACGACTCGAAGAACGAAACCGTCTTCCAGGTATACGTACCGTATTACATCTATCTGCAGCCCCCGGCAGAAACCATCGTGAAAGAGCGCGCCATTTCCGGCGAGGCCTATGTTGTGTTCAAGTCGGGTGCAACCGATGTGGACGCGGAGTATAAGGACAACGCTGCGGAACTGCAGAAGATCCGCGCTACGGTGGATTCCGTGAGGGTTGATCCGGACATCTCCATTACCCGCATCGTCCTGCGCGGCTACAGTTCCCCTGACGGAACGTTCTCCGTGAACCAGGAGCTTTCAGAAAAGCGCGTTCAGGCCATCCGTGAGTATGTGGAGGCCCTGTTTGAGCTTCCGGAAGATGTGTGGTCGGCCGAGGCCGGCGGCGAGAACTGGGAAGGTTTCCGCAAGGCCGTGGAGGCTTCTTCGCTGCCCAACAAGGCCAAGATCCTCGACCTCATCGACAGCGATCAGGATCCGGACCGCAAGGAATACAAGATAAGCAAGTACTCCAGGGACTACAAGATCATCTACAACGAGATCTATCCGATGCTCCGCCGTACCGACTACAAGGTGATGTACACTGTTCGCAGCTACACCACCGTGGAGGAAGTGCGTGAGATTCTGGAGACAAAGCCCTGGAACCTGAGCCTTAAGGAATTCTTCCTGGCGGCCGATGGTCTTGAGCCCGGCACCCGCGAGTTCAACAAGGTGTTCGAACTTGCCGCAATGGTGTATCCCGACGAGCCCGTAGCCCGGATCAACGCAGCCAACGCCGCAATGTCGATGGGTGCGCTGGATCTTGCCGAGCAGCACCTGGAGAAGGCTGGCGACAGCCCCGAAGCCCGTTACACCAAGGGCGTCCTGGCCGCTCTGCGTGAAGACTGGGCCACCGCCGCGAAGTATTTCTCATCGGCCCAGCTCTCCGGCCTGGAAAAAGCAGGCGAGGCTCTGGAAACCGTTGAGGCTATTTTGAAGCAACAGC
>JAGAAY010000090.1 GCA_017615065.1 Bacteroidales bacterium
ATCCTGCTGCGAGTTGGAGCAGAGCCATTCGCCCCGGAGGCTGCATATAAGCTCGTCAAGGAGCAATTTATTGACAAGATGCCAGGGAAAAGAGAATAATTATTCAACGCAAAAAGTGTATATTTGCGTTAATCTCGCAAGAGAGAGCGTTCCAGTTCACTTTTGACGAACGGGTATGCGGTCAAAAAAGGCCCTGGAGGCCCTTCAGAAATGATTTTTGAGGACATTTATGGACATGTATGGCCGAATAAACGGACGCAAAACCGGACGCATTTTAAGAAAACATGCCCTGTGCGCACTGAGAGCCATACTACTCGATTTTTTTAACGAGGAAGAGTACTAGCAGGTAGCAGAAATAAGAAAAAAGGACGATACATAATCTTGCGTATCCGCGTATAATTTTACCTGATAAGATTAAGGAATTCATTTCTGGTGCGGGAGCTCGTGAGGAAGATTCCCGAGAATGCCGACGTGGTGGTTACTGCGTTATCCTTTTCCACGCCGCGGACCTGCATGCAGGTATGTTTGGCTTCAATTACCACGGCCACTCCCAGAGGATGCAGCGCTTCCTGTATGCAGTCGCGGATCTGCTCGGTGAGGCGCTCCTGAACCTGCAGGCGACGAGCGTAGGTTTCCACCACTCGGGCGATTTTGCTGAGGCCCGTGATTTTGCCATTGGGGATGTAGGCCACGTGGCATTTGCCGATGAACGGAAGCAGATGATGCTCGCAGGTAGAGTAGAGGTCGATGTCCTTCACCAGAACCATCTGGCTGTACTTCTCCTCGAAGACGGCCTTCTGCACAATGGCCACTCCGTCCTCGGAGTATCCTTTCGTCAGAAACTGCAGGGATTTTGCCACCCTTTCCGGGGTTTTGAGCAGACCTTCCCTCTCAGGGTCTTCACCAATCAGGGCGAGGATGGCCCTGACGTGCTTTGCAAGCTCTTCCGTAACCTGCGGATCGAACGTGTCTTCTCGTGAGTATGGCATAGTCTTACAAAGTTAGCATTTTAATTTGAACGATAAAACATCAGTCGCGACACAATCGCGGCTATTTTTTGTAAAACGACTCCCGAAAGCACTATTGCCGCAAGCGATATGATTACATTGACGGTCGGATGCACGGTTGCCTTCATCAAAGCGAACGGGCTTAAGATAAAAATCTGGTGGACCAGATAAATGTGGTATGAGTATTTATCCGATGCCAGAAAGAGCGGGCTGTAAGTACAATTGCCGAACAGGGTCTTCAACCCGAAAAACAGGGTTACGCCCATTGCCAGATGGTTGTACAGGGTAAGATGGTTTTCAATGCAATCAAACCTTCCGGAAAGAATCATCCCGCTCATAAGCAATGCGGCAGAGAAAAAAACAATCAGGATATACTTTTCGACTCTTGAACCATATCTTGCAACCAGGTCAGCGGCAAAGAATCCGACAAGATAACAGGAAATGCGCGCGGGGATAAAGTAACTGCCGTATGCCGATCCGAGGATCTGGACAAGAAGCAGGATTACGATATAAACACTGATAACTTTGATTGGGGAATACTCCGAGGGAATAGTTTTCCTCAACCAAAAGAGGACCGGAGTGATCAGGTAACAGAAGAGTATGTAACCTACAAACCAGAGATGGCCCAATCCCTTAACTGTATCAGCACAAACAAGAATTCCTACCACCTTCTTTACAGACAGGAACTCAGGGAAACAAAAGAGGTAAAAAGGAAGGATTACTATAAGCAGCGTATAATACGGGACCAGTATTTTAGGGAAAACTCTTTTAAAAAATGCCAGAGGATTGTCGATATCCCTGATTCCGTATAAATACCCGCTGATTACAAAGAAGACCTGAACCCCCACGTTCAACCACCAGGCCAATCCGTTGTTATAATACTGGAGGTAGTGGCAGGCCACTATCAACAGCATTGAGACTAATCTGGCGATGGAAATCGCTGCCGACCTGCTCTGATATTGGGCCCCTTCAACGAGACATTGTTTCATACGTCTGCAAATTTACCAAATCCTTTGCAATTAGCGGAAAATTTACTAAATTAGATGCACTTTTCTAAAATACTTTATGAATAAAGGCACTATACTGGTAGTCAACACCGGATCCATCACCACCAAATTCGCTGTGTATAAGGATGGTAAGGTGTTTCTGGAGCAGAAACTTGAACATTCGGTTGAAGAACTTTCCCAATTCGCAAACGTCATGGACCAGGACCGCATGCGTACCGACGCAATCGTGGACTCCCTGGCCCAAAACGGTATTAAGCTGGAGGACATCGACATCGTGATGTGCCGCGGCGGCCTCTTCACCCCCTGCATCACCGGCGTGTACAACGTGAACGCCGACATGCGCGAAGTGCTGGCCACCAGCCGCGACGGCAACCATGCCTGCAACCTCTCCGCACTCATCGGCGACAACCTCGCCACCGAGATCAACGAGATCCGCGAGAAGCAGGGCCTCAAGGCCCCGTTCGGCAAGTGCGTTGCATATGTGGCCGACCCCCCCATGGCCGACGAAATGCTGCCTGAATGCCATGTGGGCGGTCTGCCGGAATTCCCCCGCAAAACCCTGTTCCACGCGCTGAACACCCGCGCCATAATGCGCCGCTATCTGCGCGAAACCGGCCGCAAGGCGGAAGACACCACCGCCATCATCTGCCACATGGGCGGCGGAGTGACCATATCGCTGCACCGCGGCGGCCGCGTAATCGACACGTCGCACGGTCTCGGCGGCGACGGCCCGATCACCCCGGAACGCGCAGGCTGCTGCCCGCCCTACCCCCTCATCGACATGTGCTTCAGCGGCAAATACACCAAAGAAGAAATCAAGAAGAAGCTTATAGGCAAGGGCGGAGCCGTGGCATACTTCGGCACCAACGACATGCGCGAAATAGTGAAGCGCGCGAACGAAGGCCAGCCGGACTACGCCCTGTTCCTCAAGGCATTCGTGCTCAACATCGCCAAGTATATTGTGTCGCAGGGCGCCGTTGTGGACGGCAAGGTGGATGTAATCATCCTCACCGGCGGCGTCGCATACAGCAAAGACATCACGGACGCCATAACCAAGAAGGTGAGCTGGCTCGCCCCAGTGAAGGTTTATCCAGGCGAGAACGAGCTCGAATCCCTGGCGGAAAACGGTTACATCATCCTCTCCGGACAAACCAAGATCCACACCTACAATAAAGACCGCATAATTGAAGACTAATACATACTTAAACTAATAACCATGGCAGAAATCGATTATTCGAAAAGATCATTCAACTACTATCCCACAAATGCAATAGTATTCGCCAAGTGCATCGACGGACGGTGGACAAAGCCGGAAGTGACTCCGGATTTCAATTTCAGCCTTCACTGCTTCGCGGGCGTATTCCACTATGCCCCGTCGTGCTTTGAGGGTCTCAAGGCCTACCGCGGCGTAGACGGCCGCGTGCGCCTGTTCCGTCCGGACGAAAACGCAAAGCGCATGCAGTCCAGCGCCACCTATCTGGACATGCCGGCTCCCACCATGGAGATGTTCATCGACATGTGCGTGATGTGCGTCCAGGCCAACTGGGAGCACATTCCTTCGTACGAAAGCGGCGCATCCCTGTACCTGAGGCCGGTGCTGTTCGGCATCAATCCCCAGCTCGGCATCAAGTCGGCCAAGGACGTTATGTTCGCCGTCATGGCCTCTGGAGTGGGCACCTACTCCGGTGGCAAGAGCCTCACCGCAGTGTCAGCAGTCATGTCCCGCAACTACGACCGCGCCGCCACCTACGGATCCGGCGGATACAAGCTGGGAGCCAACTACGCCCAGTCTCTGCACGCATACAACCTTGCTCACAAGATGGGCTACAGGGAGCTCCTGTTCCTCGACAGCGCCACGCATTCCCATATCGAAGAGTTCGGCTCGTCCAACTTCTTCGGCATCAAGCACGGCTGCTACATCACCCCCAACTCCCCCAGCGTACTGCCTTCCATCACCAACAAGAGCCTGCGCAAGGTAGCGGAGGAGTTCGGCCTCAAGGTAGAGCGCCGCACAATCTTCGTGGACGAGCTTGAAACCTTCGAGGAAGTGAACTCCTGCGGCACCGCAGTGGTGATCACCCCCATCTCGCGCATCGACGACAAGGCTACCCTCGAAAGCGGCACCATCACCAGGGAATACAGGTATTCCGAAACCTGCGGCCCGATCAGCGAAAAGCTCTACAACCGCATCGTAGGCATCCAGAAAGGCCTGGAGGAAGACACCTACGGCTGGTGCATGTTCGTGAACGATCCCAAATAATGAAGGAGCGGATCCGGAATCTCCTCAGCACCGAAAGGGCCGACGAAGCGATAGCCGAACTGGATGCTTTCCGCAATGCCGGAGGCAGCATGGACGACGAACTCTTCTACCTGCTCGGCAACGCCTGGCGCAAGAAGGGTAACTGGCAGATGGCCATGAACAACTACCTCGAGGCCGTCCACCTGAACCCCGGAAGCCCCGCGCAGCAGGCCCTGGACATCGCAAACGAGATTCTGGACTTCTACAACAAGGATATGTACAACCAATAAATAAAACACTATGGCTAAAATGAAAGGAGCGACAGTGGTGGACGTCGAACGCTGCAAAGGCTGCGGCCTCTGCGTG
>JAGAAY010000091.1 GCA_017615065.1 Bacteroidales bacterium
ATCTGGGCCACAGAGCCGTAACGTATGAGGAGGCGCTGTTCGGTTTTGGGGCCGATGCCGGAAATGTCGCGCAGGGCGCTCTGGATGGCCGCTTTGGAGCGAAGGTCGCGGTGGAAGGTGATGCCGAAGCGGTGGGCTTCGTCGCGGATCTGCTGCAAAACCTTAAGTGCCCTGGAGTTGCGGTCGATGAAGAGCGGGTACGGATCCCCCACCCGCACGACTTCCTCCAGCCTTTTTGCAAGGCCCACAACTGTGAGCCGATCCGTGAGCCCCAGCTCGGCCAGGGCCTGCCAGGCTGCGTCAAGCTGCCCGCGGCCGCCGTCGATCACTATCAGATCTGGCAAATCGGACGGGGCTTCCGCCAGCATGCGGGAATACCGCCTGTTCACCACTTCCTTCATGGACGCGAAATCGTTGGCGCCAAGAACGGTTTTTATCTTGAACTTCCTGTAATCCTTCTTGGAAGGCTCCGCATCGCGGAAAACCACACAGGAAGCCACGGGGTTCGTGCCTTGTATGTTGGAGTTGTCGAAGCACTCGATATGATGGGGCAGGCGGTCCAAAGACAACGCCTTCTGCAGCTCCTCCATCACGGAAAGCCGCCACGCATCCGGGTCTGTATGCTCTTTCTGCTTGATGGAATTGAAGTGGAACTCCTTTGCATTTTTGGCGCTCAGCTCCAGCAGGGCCAGCTTATCCCCGCGCGAGGGCACAGAAAACGAAACGCCATCCAGTGAAACGTCCGGCAGGAACGGCACAATCACCTCGGGAGCCAACTCACCGAACTTGCCCTCGATTTCGCCGATAAACGTGGCCAGGAACGTGGCCGGGGTCTCCTCGATCTGGCTGCGGAAGCCCAGGTTCAGGCTCTGCACTATCGCCCCGCCACGCACGCGAAGGAAATTCCCGTATGCCTCGGATGTGCCGTCCAGGACGATGGAGAACACATCGGCATCTATATCCTGGGCCGATGTTACCACGCTCTTGGCATAATGCTTCTCCACGGCCTGCATTTTCTCCTTGTACAGCTGCGCCTGTTCGAAATCGAGCGACGCGGCGGCATCGGCCATCAGATTCCGGTAGTGCCGGATCACCTCGCTGCCGCGGCCGGAGAGGATTCTCACTATGTCGTCGATGTTGGCCGAATACTCCTCCCGGGAGATTCCTCCCACGCACGGCGCCTTGCATCGGCCTATATGGAAATCCAGACAGGGGCGGTATTTGTGCTGGAGGATGGCCTGCGAGGTTATGGAAAGCCGGCAGGTGCGGAGCGGGAACACCGAAGAGAAGAATTCGCAAAGGCCGCGGGCGTGCATAACGGAGCTGTAGGGGCCGAAATACCGGTTCCCCTTGCCCTTTTCCAAATGCCGGGTTATGAACACGCGCGGGAAGTCATCGCCCGTTACGCATATCCAGGGATAGGTTTTGGAGTCCTTCAGCAGGATGTTGTACTTGGGCTTGTACTGCTTGATGAGGTTGTTTTCCAGCAGCAGGGCGTCGGCTTCCGAGTCCACCACCGAATACTGCGCATCGGCAATCTTGGAAACCAGGATGCGGGTTTTGGCGTTGAGCCTCTCCGGGGGCACGAAATACTGCGCCACGCGCTTGTGGAGGTCTTTTGCCTTGCCCACATAAATGACATTTCCCCCGGCGTCGTAGTATCTGTACACACCGGGGTTATGGGGAAATAAAGCTATTTTTTCCTTTACGGTCACTTCTTTTTGGCCGATGCCAGCGCCTCGCTCACAGCCTTTTCGATGTCCTCGCCGCGCAGTCCGCGTGCGATGATGGTGCCGTCAGGGCCGATGAGCATGATATGCGGGATTCCCTCGATGCCGTAGATCTCGGTGGGGATCTTCTGCGCGTTGATGATCTGGTCCCACTTGATTCCAACCTCCTTGGCGGATTCCTTCGTGGCGGATGGCTCGTCCCACACCGCGATGCTCAGGACATTGAAGTTCTTGCCTTTGTATTTCTTGTAAACCTTGGCGATGGTGGGGATTTCCGCCTTGCAGGGGCCGCACCAGCTTGCCCAGAAGTCCACAAGCACGAATTTGCCCTTGCCCACGTAGTCCGAGAATTTCACTGTCGATTTCTTGGGCTTTTCCGGATCCTGGACAACGGTGAAGTCGATGAAATGCGTGCCTGGAGCAGTCTTTGCCTTGGTTTCGTAGAGGCTCAGGAGCTTCTGCACGTAAGGGTCCTGGCGGAGCTCATCGGACAGGCTGCTGAGCGCCTCCATCATCTTTGCGTCATCGTCCGTCTGGATTGAAGATATCGCCAGCAGGCCCACGACATTGTCGGTATTCTGCGAGAGCACTTCGAAATAATGCCCGTTGTATTCCTCCACGGCCTGGTCCACATATGCCTCCTGGTCGGCCTCATCCATGGTTTCTATCTTCGCGTTGAACTCTTCCATGAACGCCATATCCCACTCGTTGAGGGCCTTGATGCGGGATGTTACTCCGTCGGGATCGTCCGATTCGGCAAGGCCTGTTTCCGTGTCGATGGTGATATGGCTGCCGTCCGATACGAAATGCACCGGATCCGCGTTGATGAGCATGAATGCCAGCTGGGTCCTGTCCACCGGGAGGTATGCCTTGACCTTGCCGCGCACGACGGCCACGGTGGTGTCCCAGTTCTCGCCGATGGTGAAGGTTACCGAATCCGGAGACTCGCTGCCGAATGAACAGGTGACGCAGGTGCGTCCCTTTGTGTTTTCCTGCACGCATGCCACGATGATAAGCGCTGCAGCTGCCAGTATAATCTTGTCGAACTTCATATTTTCTGATGTCTTATCTCACAAAAGTACTCAAGTTCTGCGTAAAAAACAAGGGCGGCGCCTTGTGCAGGCCCGCCCTTGAAGATGCTGTTACGTACGCATTACTTGCGCTCGCCGCCACGACGGCCACCACGGCC
>JAGAAY010000092.1 GCA_017615065.1 Bacteroidales bacterium
AGCGCCCGGGAATTCCTTGCTTCAGGGCGGCCGCGACAACGAGGGCATCGTTTATCTGCCATCATCGGCCACTCTTCTTGTGAGCGCGGAAAGCGACCAGTCCATCCGCGAATACGACCTTGAAGGCAATCCCACCGGCCGATCTGTGACTGTGCCTGCCGATTTAACCGGCATCCAGGGCAACGCGGGCTTCGAAGCGCTGGGCTACAACGCCAACACGGGCCTCATCTGGACGGTGACCGAAAAGCCCCTTAAGGCCGATGACGCCTCCATGCTCCGTCTTCAGAGTTTCTCGGACAGCACCCTGGAGCCTTCAGGCCGATATATCTATCTCACATCTCAGCCCATCGTTCCGGCCTCCATGTCCGCTACGGCATCGGCCTATGTTTTCGGCGTCCCTGCCGTTACCGCACTTGACGACGGCCGGCTCATCGTGCTGGAAAGGGAAGTTTACGTGCCGGGCGGCAATTACATCCAGAAGGCCATGGGCTCGTTCACCCGAATCAGCCTCTACGTTGTGGATCCTCTGCACGACACGGCCGGCTTCCTGCAGAAGCAGCTCCTTGCCAGCTTCTCCACCGGCGCACTTAACCTCGCCAACTTCGAGGGGATGTGCCTCGGTCCCGTGCAGCCCGACGGCCGCATCCCGCTCCTCCTCATCGCCGACTCCCAGGGTGGCCAGGGCGGCCTCACCGGCGAATATATACGGCTGTTTTTGCTGCGGCCGTAACGTGGCTCGGCATCAAAAACGGGCCCAAAATGACGCCGAACCAACGAAATTGGCAACTCGGCATCGAAAACGGCCCCAAAATGACGCCGAGAGACAGGGGCATAGCTATTTGCGTTGAAAAATTACTATATTTGCGTAATTAAAACTAAACCATAATCATGAAATTCAGTCATTTTGTTCTTGCAGCAGCGGTTTTGGCGCTTCTGTGCGCTTGCAGCGCTTCCAATGATCCCATCAAGACCAAGGTTCCGCCCCGTCCCGCGGGTGCGGAGTGCGTCATCGGCCTGGCTACGGATCCTATCGACACGGTAAGAATCGGCATGGTGGGTCTCGGTTCCAGGGGAACCTGGGCTGTGGAGCGCCTCACCTATGTCCCCGGAATCAAGATTACCGCGCTTTGCGACCTCAGGCCGGAGCAGGTGGAGGGTTCTCAGGAAATTCTCAAGAATTTCGGCCTGCCTCAGGCGGAGAGCTATTCCGGTGAGGAAGAATCCTGGAAGGGCCTTTGCGAGAGCGAGAACGTGGACCTCGTTTATATCTGCACGGACTGGGTGCATCACGCTCCCATCGCCCTGTACGCCATGCAGTGCGGCAAACACGTGGCAATCGAGGTTCCCGCAGCCCTGGACATGGACGAGATCTGGGCCCTCATCGACATGGCAGAGACCAAGCGCGTCCACTGCATGATGCTGGAGAACTGCGTATACGACTTCTATGAGATGGCAACTCTCGCTATGGCCCAGCAGGGCATGTTCGGCGAGATTATCCACGGAGAAGGCTCATACCAGCACAACCTCGGGCCTTTCTGGGACGGCTACTGGAACAACTGGAGGCTTGAGTATAACAAGAGCCACCGCGGAGACGTTTATCCCACCCACGGCATCGGCCCCGTCTGCCAGGCCCTCAATATCCATCGCGGCGACCGCATGAAGACTCTGGTTTCCATGGACACCAAGGCTTTCAGCGGCGGCGGACAGTATGAGAAATACACCGGTGTCCCCTGCCCCGATTATGCAAACGGCGACCAGACCTGCACCCTCATTTCAACTGAAAAGGGCAAGACCATCCTCATAGAGCATGACGTGGTCACTCCCCGCCCCTACAGCCGCATGTACCAGCTTGTGGGAACAGCAGGATTCGCAGCCA
Organism: Bacteroidales bacterium; assembly: GCA_017615065.1. Classification (GTDB taxonomy): domain Bacteria; phylum Bacteroidota; class Bacteroidia; order Bacteroidales; family UBA932; genus Cryptobacteroides. The sequence goes on from JAGAAY010000092.1 coordinate 1,877, forward strand.
AGTATCCCACTCAGCTGTACTGCCTTGGAGAGACGCCTGAAGGCGAAGTGGATGCCAAGGAGATCCTGGATGAGAAAGTGTACACCGGCGAGGAAATGGAACAGCTTCAGGCCCAGTGCCCCATTCCTATCCTTACTCCCGAACTCACGGCTCTGGCCAAGGAAGTCGGCGGCCACGGCGGCATGGACTTCATCATGGACTACCGCATGATCTACTGCCTGCGCAACGGCCTGCCCATGGATATGGATGTGTACGACCTTGCGGAGTGGTGCTGCATCAGCCCGCTGTCCAAGCTCTCTCTGGAGAACGGCAACCGCCCTGTGGAGATCCCGGACTTCACCCGCGGCAACTGGGACAGGCAGAAAGGCTTCACCTACGCCCTGGCAAAGTAAGAGACCGGACATAAAAAAAAATAGTCCTGCACAAACTGCAGGACTATTTTTTGTGCCGCAAGGCCTTCGCGGATTATACTCCGGCCAGGCGCTTGTAGGTGTTCAGGCGCACCTTTGCGAATTCCTCGGTCTTCTGGAGGAGTTCGTCGGCGCTCTCCGGGAACATCTTGTACAGGGAAGCGAAGCGGACCTCGCCCTTGAGGAAGTCCTGGAACTTGCTCCAATCCGGCTCCTTGCTGTCGAGGCTGAACGGATTCTTGTCCGTGCCTTCGAGAGCGGGATTGTAACGGTACAGGTGCCAGTAGCCGCACTCAACAGCGAGCTTCTCCTCCTTCTGGCACAGGCCCATGCCGGCCTTGAGGCCGTGGTTGATACAAGGGCTATAAGCGATGATGAGGGACGGGCC